>NZ_JBEDTY010000022.1:0-44367 GCF_040119285.1 Alcanivorax sp. | reverse complement strand
GGTGACGAGTCTGCTCTACCGCTTCACGCTTGAACTCGGGGCTGTACTTCTTTCGCTTGCTCATAAACACTCCTTGGGCACAGTGTGCCTCTTTTTAGAAGTGTCCGCAGTAACGGGGTAGAACCCACAGGATCAGTCGCGCTTTTCGCCGGTGGAAACCAGCTCGTTAAACAGTTTCTCACCTTCTTCGCGGGCAGTGGCTACGGCGCCAAGGCTTGCCAGCAGATACTCATTGGTTTCTTCGGCTTTCTCGCCGCGCTCTTTCTTGCCGGCTTCAAGCAGCTTTTGGTACAAGGCCTGGCGCTTTTGCGGGGCGCTGTCGAGCACTTCACGGGCGGCGACCAGTGCACCACGGCTTGCCAGCAGGGCTTTGGGTTTGTTTTCGGCGTCGTCGCCAAATGCTTTAGAGCCGGTTTCAACGTATTTGTTGAACAGCTCTTCAGAGCCTTCTTCGGCTTTCTCGTAGGCGCCGAGACTTGCTAGATAGAGTTTGTTACCTAGTTCTTTGGCACGGTTTACCAGCGATTCGCTTTGCTCGCGGAGATCTTTTAGCTCGCCCATGTTAATCAGTCCTTAACGTTGTCCGGTGTTAAATAGAAACGTTGTCTGGTGTTAAATACAGAAATTGTGTGCAACGTTTACTGTGTTGCGTGGACTAAGAGTAGGGCTTGTCATGGTGCGAGTGTTTAGTTGTTGTCCAACAATTGAACACTCGATAAAGAACAGTGAAGCTCCAAGGTGTGATGACCATCAAAGTTAGTAAGCCAAACCGGCCATGGTCGGAACTTCTTCCCATGCGTACACTGACAAAAAAGACTGTACTGGCTTAGAGAGAGCGACATGATTGAAAAGTTTATCGCTAAGGTGCCTTCCCGAATTTGGGCAGAGGGTCGCCCGGCCCGCGCCCGCCAGTGGGAAGCGGAGTTTAATGTGGCGTCGTGGGTACGTATTGCTGGCGCGCCGGGCAAGGTGCAGCTAGTGGTGCGCTATATTGATAATAAAAATGACAAGGCCCTCCTGGTCGACACGGCCGACGTGGGCGGGGAGGGCAGCGTCCTGTTATCGGGAGCCATTCGGCTCAAGCTGAGCGCCGAAATGGAACAGGTGCAGATATCGCTGCGTCTGGCGGATCCGTCGATGACCCATGTGGTAGAGGAGCTGTTCATGCAGCGGCGCGGTGTGGCGCTGAAGTCCTCGGATAAGCTGATTTCCAATTACTGATTCGTTGCCACTGTAAGGCGGCAAGCCGGGGTTACCCTTGCCGGCTGATCCGTTGTGGCACAATGGCGGGCCTGCCCGTGTCCTCACTATTGCGGGTACTGACGGTGGTGGTGCCGCTGTCCATCAGAGATTCTGGCCAGCGCTGAAAATCCAGTCCGGTAAGCCGGTTCAGGTTTTTCAGGGCCGTATTCGGGCGCTTTTTGTGTAGGGTCAGTATCTTGCTCATATCACTGTTTCCTAGAGTTATGTAGCCTATAAAGCGAAAACTGTGCCAGCAAGGCGCTGCTTTTTTTGTTCTTTAATAACAGCAGCTTAAGAAGGTGTTATGAAGAATTGCACACTCGGGACGGCGGGGTGCGGCAGCAAGTGACAATTTTGGTAACCTTCTTGCGGGTTGGCCCCGTTGCGTCGTTTAGTCAGTCTAGGAAAAGTCCGTTAGCGGTTGATTGCCTTCTCGTGGAGGCCCGTCCGGTATGGTAAAAGCCCCTAGTGCCGATCTCTCTCAGAATTTTCTCATCAATGTAACTCTTGCATGCCGCTCCCATGAGGTGCCACAGGAGACGTAGCCGACGCCGACCAAGAATCCAGGGCTTCGTCTACGGTGGCTTGTAATCGGTCTCCAGACGAATGTCGTCCACGCAGGCCAAAGGTGAGCAGCATGTGCTGGGTGGCCATGGTGGCCAGCACGCGCTCCGATGGCTTTGCTAATGCTGTGGTTGGCGCCGGTAATGAACAGGGTTTTGCTTTTTGGTGGGGTGGACTCGCGCGGTTCTTCCGTGAGTGTTTCTGTGACGGCCCGCTTCCTGAGTGATAGGTTTGCTGGCAAGTGAACCTGAGTTACTTGTCACCGCCGCGTGGTGACGTTATGGTTGCCTCTTTGGTCATTTTGGGCCAGCACAGCATAATTGGAATGCAGTTATGACAATTCTAAAAATGGACCCGAAAGAGTACTTCGTGTCGGCAGAATATCTGGCCTTGTTGTTGGAGGTTTCATCTCGCCGAGGCGTTGCCACTGAGGCGTTGCTCGAAGGCACTCGAATCGCCCCCGGTTGTTGGCGGGACCCGCAGGCGCGAATTACTGCGCAGGATTTTGAGAGAGTGGCCACTCGCGCCATAGCACTGTCGGGGGAGCCTTGGCTGGGGTGGGAGTTGGGTGCCTCAATGACACTATCGTCCCATGGATTTCTTGGTTATGCCGCCATGAGTAGTGCTACGTTGGGGGAGGCGCTGGAGCTGGCGGTGAAGTATTTTCGTACCCGCAGTACGGTGGTGCAGCTGGAGACCTTTACTGATGGCGATATGGCGGTCATACAGATCAACGAGTTGTTGGCGTTGGGTGAGTTGGCGCCGGTGATTATGGAAAGTTTGTTCTCCAGCTTTCATTTTATGGGCGAGAAGCTGGTGCCGGGACTGGATATCATTGGAGAGCTGCGTTTTTCCTACCCGGAGCCTGATTATTTTGCGCGAATGCGGCCGGTGATGCCGGTGCCGGTGTATTTTGACTGTGCCTACAATCAAATGCGCTTTCCGGTGGAACGTATGCAGTGCCCCTTGCAGTTTGCGGATCCGCGGCTGGCCAGAATGGCGGCCGACCAGTGCGAGCAGGAAATGGCCACGATCAAGCTGCCGCCGCCTTTGTTGGGGCAGGTGCGGCGGATCATTCTGGGTGGCGGTGGCCGCTTCCCCGGGGTGGAAGAGGTGGCCGGTGAGCTGCATATGTCGTCGCGCACCTTGAAACGCAAACTGCAGCAGTTAGGTACCAGTTACCAAGAGGTGCTGGATGGGTTACGTAAAGGTCTGGCGGTAGAATATCTGACCCAGTCCGAGAAAACCGTAGATGAAATAGCAATGACGCTGGGCTATTCCGATGCCTCCAACTTTGCCCGTGCTTTTCGGCGCTGGACGACCCGTAGTCCGTCGGATTACCGCCCATAGGATCGCCCCGTGAGGTTAGAAGTTGAACCCTGACGGCAGAGATTTTTTCAATGCCGGTGGAGTGACGGCTTAGTTTGCCGTTCCTGTCGCTAGCAACAGTCAGTCAAGGACACATTATGGCCACGCTTCATCCTCGCCTTGCCGCCGATACCGGTGCTTTGGGAGAAACAGATTTGTGCTGGTTGCGTTGGATGAATGATCAACGCTTTGCTTGGATTATCGTGGTGCCCAAGCGTGACGGGCTGCGAGAGTGGCACCATTTGCCGGTGGATGAACAGCAGGCGCTGTTGGCGCAGGTAAATGACTTGGCCGGTCAGCTTGAGCGCATTACTGATGCGGACAAGATCAATATCGGTGCATTGGGAAACATGGTGCCGCAGCTGCATATCCATATCATTGCCCGCTATGCCGATGACCCTTGCTGGCCCGGCCCGGTATGGGGGCAAGGAACGCCGCAGCCTTGGACGGACGAACAAGCCCCGGGCTGGATTACCGAGTTGACGTTGGCGGACGGCGTAATCACGGGAGGCTGTTGATGGCTGAGTTATTGCCTGTGACCGTGCAGTGTCCCCATTGCTGGGAGTCCATCGAGGTTCTGGTGGACCCCTCTGTGGAGGAGCAGGAGTACGTGGAAGATTGCCAGGTGTGCTGCCAGCCGCTGCTGTTCACCGTGCAGTTACCGTTTGGCAGTGATCAGCCGCAAGTAGAGGTGCGGCCGGAGAATGAGTAGTTGGAAGCTTAAAGTTGAAACGCGGGTTTGGGTGGGTGCTGGAAAGCGTATTGTCAGTGCTTTTCAAGGTTAAACGTTTAACTCACCCCTTTCGGTCGATATGCCCTAAATCTCTTTCCGGGAATAGGGCGTCCCGTACTCGCCGTTTTAATTCGGTAATCTCCGGGAAGCTGCCATCTTTTTTACGTTCCCAAATTTGTTGACCGTTAGCTTCAATCCAGAATATTCCACCGGTTCTGGGCCGCAAGGCCACTTCATCCAGTTCATCGCTGAACGTTGCTAGTAATTCCTGGGCATACCAGCCGCTACGCAGCAGCCAGTTACATTGGCTGCAGTAGTGAATGACAACGCGGCTGCTGGGCATTAAGGGGTGTCGTTACCGGCCAAGAAGGCTTGCATTTCAGGGTCGTTGAGCATGCGGGTGATAGCGCCGCTGAGGATCGCGTTGATCATGTTCTGGTTGCGATCGGCAGTGGGGGTGAGTGCCAGGTCGTGGACCACGCTGCTCTTGTAGGTGCCGGTGTGTATCACCTCGGCACGGCTTGCTTCGGCTAGCAGCGTCAACGACAGGGTGACTTCGTTAACCACTGAGCCCTCTTCAGGCACATAGTCCAGCTGTTCCAGACGTACTTCCAGGCGGGTGGCGTCGGCGCCGGCATTAAAGGCATTGAAGCCTTGGGTTTGCAGGCCTTTGCGTACAGCGGCTTCAATGGCGTTTTTGACGTCATTGGCGGGTTGTACCAGGGCGGTTTCCTTATAGACGCCGCCTCGAGTGCCAAAAGCGCTCTGCTCGCGGGAATCTACGGCGATCACTTGGACGGGCTGGTTGTGGCCGATATTGGCGGCTTCCACATCAGCCTTCGGGGTCACGCTGATCATCTGTGGGCTTAATGCGCAACCGGCAAATAAAGCGGTTGCGGTCAAAATCAGTGCTGCACGCAGCATGGTTACTCCTTTATTCGTGGGCGCGCTTCAGTAGGTGCGCTTCAGTGATTCTTCCGCCAAGCGGAACAGGGCCTCCTTGTAGGGGGAGGCCGGTACGTGGGCGATGGCGTCCAAGGCAATGCGAGTCTGTTCTGCGGCCTTGTCGACCGTATATTGAAGACCGCCGCTGGCGCGAACGGTTTCAACTATTTGTTCCAGGTGGTCCAGACCACCGCTGCGAATGGCATCCTTGATCAGTGTGGCCTGTTCCGCAGAGCCATTGGCGATGGTAAAGATCAAGGGCAGGGTGGGTTTACCTTCAGCCAGGTCGTCGCCCACGTTCTTGCCCAATTCACTGGCGTCGCCCTGGTAGTCGAGCACATCGTCGATGAGCTGGAAGGCGATGCCTAAGTGGCGGCCGTAGGTGGCAAAAGCGTCCACGTGGTCGCTGACGTCATCGGCACCCAGTACGGCCCCGGTTTCCGCAGCGGACTCAAACATTTTGGCGGTTTTGTGGTGAATCACCCGCATATAGTTGTCTTCGCTGGTGTTGGGATCTCGCACATTGATCAGTTGTAACACCTCCCCTTCGGAGATGGTGTTGGTGCTTTGCGAGAAAATATCCAGCAGCCGTGGGTGGCGCAGGGCAACCATGAGTTGCAAAGCACGAGAAATCAGGAAGTCCCCCACCAGAACGCTGGCAGCGTTGCCCCATACCGCATTCACGGTAGGTCGCCCGCGGCGCAGGTTGGACTCGTCCACTACGTCATCATGGAGCAGGGTGGCGGTATGCAAGAACTCGATAATGGCCGCCACATCCACGTGGCGGTCCCCCCGGTAGCCGGAGGCCCGGGCGCAGAGCACGGCGATTAACGGGCGTAGCCGCTTGCCGCCAGATTGAATGATGTAATCGCCCACTTCACGGATCAAGGGGACGTTGGAATCCAGATGGTGACTGATAAACTGGTTCACCGCCTCGAAGTCGTCATCGACGACGGCATAGATAGCCTTGAAATCCATGTGTTCAGGTCCAGACAAAGGGTGGTGCGATAGCGGGCAATGCTAGCAGTGGCTGGCGGGTAGTCAAGGAAAGCGCAGCCCCTGTTATTACTGGGGCAGCACCAGCACTAAAGGCTTGTGGGCCTTGGTTGTTTCGCGTACACTTCGCGACCCAATTTCATCCTCTGCCTGGCTTGCAAGTGGTGATAACTGTTTTAGCGCCGCTAGCGCGTTCGCAAGACGGTTAAGTCGCCCGCCTGAGTGGAGTTGTGCTGGAGCACACACAATGTACGCAGTAATCAAAACCGGTGGTAAGCAGTATCGCGTTGAAGAAGGCGATGTTGTTCGCATCGAAAAAATTGAAGTGGCCACCGGCGAATCCGTTGATTTCGACCAGGTGCTGCTGGTTGCTAATGGCGACGACGTTAAAGTCGGCCAGCCCATGCTGGATGGTGCCAAAGTAACCGCGGAAGTGCTGGAGCAGGGTCGTCACAAGAAGATTAAAATTGTGAAGTTCCGTCGCCGTAAGCATTCCCGTAAGCAACAGGGTCACCGTCAGTGGTACACTGCGGTGAAAATCACCGGGATCCAGGGCTGATCCTTAAGACCTGATTTTCAGAAATTGAGTAGAGAGGATTGAGACATGGCACATAAAAAAGCCGGTGGTAGTACTCGTAACGGTCGCGATTCGGAAAGTAAACGTCTTGGCGTGAAACGCTATGGTGGCCAGGTGGTTAGTGCAGGCGAGATCATTGTTCGTCAGCGCGGCACTAGATTCCACGCTGGCGTAAACGCTGGCATGGGCAAAGACCACACCATCTTTGCCAAGGAAACCGGTCGAGTGAAGTTTGAAGTCAAAGGTCCGCTGAGCCGCAAGTATGTGGTAATCGAGCCTGTGGCCTGATCCTGACGGATCCTAAAAAGCCCCGTGAGGCTCGCGCCCGCGGGGCTTTTTTGTATGTGTTTTTCGTGTTCCAACTCATGCCCTTTGCCGTAAAATGGCATCTATCCCCTTGAGAGTCTGTTTCCCATGCAATTTGTCGATGAAGCCACTATTGATGTCCATGCCGGAAAAGGCGGCGACGGCTGTTTGAGTTTTCGTCGCGAAAAGTACGTGGAGTTTGGTGGGCCCGATGGCGGTGATGGCGGTGCCGGCGGGCACGTATTCGTGCAGGCGGACACCAATATCAACACCCTGGTGGATTACCGCTACGATCGCATTTTCAAGGCGCGTAATGGCGAGCCTGGCAAAGGCCGGCAGATGACCGGTAAATCCGCCGAGGACATTACGCTGTATGTGCCGGTGGGAACCACGGTGGTGGATTTGGATACGGATGAGGTGCTGGCGGATCTGACGGCCACGGACAAGCCGGTGATGGTGGCTCAGGCTGGCCGTGGTGGCTTGGGTAATATTCACTTCAAGAGCAGTGTGAATCAGGCGCCGCGGAAAACCACCAAAGGCAAGCCGGGCGAATCCCGACGTTTGCGGCTGGAGTTGAAGGTGTTGGCGGATGTGGGCCTGCTGGGTATGCCCAATGCGGGCAAGAGTACTCTTATTCGCGCTATTTCTGCGGCCAAGCCGAAAGTGGCAGATTACCCCTTCACCACGTTGATTCCCAATCTTGGTGTGGTGAAAGCCGACCGCTATCGCAGTTTCGTGGTGGCGGATATCCCGGGTCTGATCGAGGGTGCGGCTGAGGGTGCCGGCTTGGGGATCCGCTTCCTTAAGCATTTGGCGCGTACCCGCTTGCTGCTCCATGTGGTGGATTTGGCGCCAATGGATGGCTCCAGCCCCGCCAATCATATTGATGCCATTGCCGATGAGCTGGACCGGTTTTCCCCGGCTCTCGCGGAGCAGGAGCGCTGGCTGGTATTCAACAAGATTGACTTGCTGGCCGATGATGAGGCCCAGGCTCAAGTGGATATCATTGTGGGTGAGTTGGGCTGGCAGGGGCCGGTGTTCAAGATTTCTGCTGCGGCGGGCGTGGGCTGCGAAGATTTGGTTTACGCTCTAATGAATGCCATTGAAGATCGGCGTCTGCTGGAGCGGGAGGATCCTGCTTACGCAGCCGCCCAGCAGGACCTGCGTGCCCGCCTGGAAGAAGAGGCGCGGGAGCGGGTGCAAGAGCTCAAGGCTGAAGCGCGACGGGCTCGCCAAAATGATGATGACGACGATGATGATCACGATGTGGAAATCGTCTATGAGCCTTAGGTTGTTGTGGCAATAGATGAGTGAGTCCATGTCGAATGTGCGGCCCGGTAATAAGGAGTGAGCGTGGCGGATCGCCAGCGTTGGGTAATCAAGATAGGCAGTGCCTTGCTGACCAATGACGGCAAGGGGCTGGATTGTGCCCTCATGCAAAGCTGGGTGGATCGCATGGTCGCTCTGCGTGAGCGGGGCATTGAGGTGGTAATCGTCTCATCCGGGGCAGTGGCCGAAGGCATGACTCGCCTGGGTTGGGCTGTTCGCCCGGACTCAGTGCATGAGCTGCAGGCTGCCGCTGCGGTAGGGCAGATGGGCCTGGTGCAGGCCTGGGAGTCTCGCTTTCAGCAGCACCAGCTGCATACTGCCCAGGTGCTGCTTACCCATGATGACCTTTCTGACCGTAAGCGCTATCTCAATGCGCGCTCCACGCTGCTAACCTTGCTGGGCTTTGGTGTGGTGCCGGTGGTAAACGAAAACGATACCGTGGTTACCGATGAAATTCGCTTTGGCGATAACGACACGTTGGCGGCGTTGGTGGCCAATCTTGTAGAGGCTGATCGCCTGTTGATCCTGACGGATCAGGAGGGGTTGTTCGATGCAGATCCGCGTAGCCATGTTGATGCTAATCTGATTCGCGAAGCGCGTGCCTCGGATCCGGCCATTGTCCGTGTGGCTGGCGGCGGCGGTTTGTTGGGGCGCGGTGGTATGGCCACCAAGGTACGAGCTGGAAAGCTGGCGGCCCGTTCGGGTGCTATTACAACGATTGCGTCAGGGCGTAGTCCGGAGGTGTTGATTGAGCTTGCCGACGGACAGGGGCCGGGGACTACGCTGTTGCCGGATACCACGCCAATGAATGCACGCAAGCAATGGTTGGCAGGGCATTTGCAGATGCGGGGGCGGTTGGTGCTGGATGCTGGGGCGGTGGTGCGCTTGCGTGACGGTGGCTCTAGTCTGTTGCCGGTAGGGGTGGTGGATGTGTTTGGCCAGTTTTCCCGTGGCGAAATGGTGGCCTGTGAAGATGAGGGTGGCGAGCGGGTTGGCTGTGGCCTGGTGAATTACGATGCGGCCGATGCGCGTCGAATTTGTCGTAAGAAGAGTGCCGAAATCGCAGGCGTGCTGGGTTTCATGAACGAGGAAGAATTGATCCACCGGGATAATCTGGTGCTGATGGAGGCCGGGAGCCCAGTGTCGGGCGCTTGAGTCGGATGTTGATCAAGGTCTTTGCCGTGCGGAGCCCAACCTCAGGCATAAAAAAACCGGCTCGAGGCCGGTTTTTTTATGTACACCAAGAGGCTTGGGCTTATTAAGCAGCCATTGCCTTGATCTTGGTGTTCAGGCGGCTCTTGTGGCGAGCGGCCTTGTTTGGGTGAAACTTGCCCTTGCGGGTGGCTTTGTCCAGCACAGACACCGCTTGTTTGTAGGCTTCCTGAGCGCTGCCTTGGTCGCCGGACGCAATAGCCGCGTTCACCTTCTTCAGGTATGTGCGCACCATGGAGCGCATCGCTGCGTTGTGCTGACGGCGATTTTCCGCCTGACGCGCACGCTTGCGTGCTTGCGGTGAGTTAGCCAAGGTCCTGCTCCTATCTAAAATTCGAGGTCAAATTCGGTTTATGACACTGGCCCTAAGGGCCGACCTGGGTATCGGAAGCCACATTGTGGCCAAAAAATACACGGGTCACGGTCTAAAGACGCGCAACTATGCCGATCAAGGCGGCTTGTGTCAATGGTGAATGCTTGCTGAAGTGATGATTGGCTCGTGGCTCGCTAGCGGTTTGGGTGGCCTTTCGTTAACCTTCACCGGTTTCCTGGAGCGACAATGACTGATATCCCCGAACAACCCCCGAAAAAGGCAGGTTTGCTGGCCTCCACCGCCGTGGTGGCGACCATGACCATGCTGTCGCGGGTGCTGGGGCTGGTGCGTGATGTGGTTATCGCCAGAATGCTTGGTGCTTCTGCCGGTGCCGATGCTTTTTTTGTGGCATTGAAAATTCCTAATTTTCTGCGTCGATTGTTTGCCGAAGGGGCCTTTAATCAGGCCTTTGTGCCAGTGCTTAGTGAATATCGCAGCAAGGGCAATATAGCGGCGACCAAGTTGCTGGTAGATCGAGTGGCGGGCACGTTAGGCGGCACTTTGATGTTAGTAACCCTGGTCGGGGTGCTGGCAGCACCGGGGATTATTTGGATATTCGCCCCGGGTTTTGGGGATGATCCGGCAAAACGGGCGCTAACGGTTGAGATGTTGCGCCTCACCTTTCCTTACCTGTTCTTCATTGCACTTACCGCCTTTGCCGGTGGCATTCTCAATAGCTGGAACCGTTTTGCGGTGCCGGCGTTTACGCCGGTGTTGCTCAATCTGAGCCTGATCGGTTGTGCCCTGCTTCTGGCGCCACATTTTGCCGAGGAGCGCATGGCAGTGGCGCTGGCTTGGGGGGTGTTGATTGCCGGTATGGCGCAGCTGCTGTTCCAATTGCCGTTTTTGGCTCGGCTGAACCTGATGCCGATCCCGCGCATGGGCTGGCGCGATCCCGGTGTTCGCAAGATCATGAAGTTGATGGCGCCGGCCCTGTTCGGGGCATCGGTTTACCAGCTCAATTCTCTGGTCAATACGATTCTGGCGTCCATGCTGGAAACTGGGTCGGTGACCTGGCTGTACTACACGGACCGTTTGATTGAGCTGCCGTTAGGGATTTTTGCGGTGGCCATCGGCACGGTGATTCTGCCCAGCTTATCCAGTAAACATGCAGATGCTTCTGCGGAAGCGTTTTCACGGACCTTGGACTGGGCCATTCGGATGGTGTTGCTAATTGGTTTGCCTGCGGCTTTGGCGTTGTTCGCTTTGGCCGAACCATTGCTATCCACCCTGTTTCAATACGGTGAGTTTTCCGCGTTTGATGTGACGAAAACCGCCGCCTCGCTTCGCGCGTATAGCGCGGGTTTGCTCGCCGCCATGTTGATCAAGGTTTTGGCGCCAGGGTTCTATGCGCGCCAAGATACACGCACCCCGGTGCGCATCGGGGTATTGGCCATGTTGGCTAACATGCTGCTGGGTGCCTTGTTGGTGTGGGAGTGGCGTCATGTTGGCTTGGCCTCGGCCATGGCGCTATCGGCTTGGCTGAATGCCGGTTTGTTATATTTGGGCCTGCGCCGTAGTGGGGTGTACCAGCCGTTGTCAGGTTGGGGGTTGCAATGGTTGCGGATGATGTTGGCCGGGTCGGCCATGGTGGCGGCCTGTTACTGGCTCTCACTGCAGACCACAGCCTGGAATGAGCCCGGAGTGTGGCCTCGGGTCGGCTGGTTGTCATTGATAGTGGCTGCGGGCGTGGCCATTTATTTGTCGTCACTGGTGGTGTTAGGTTTGCGGGTGCGGCACTTGCGCCGTTAGTGATTTCGCATTGTGGCGCTTGGGCGTGTGTCGTGGGCCTGCCCAACTCTGTATAATCGGGCGTCTTTTGATATGAGGGTGAGATGCGACTGATTCGCGGCATTCACAATCTGCGCGATACGCATCGCGGCTGTGTGGCCACCATCGGCAATTTCGATGGGGTGCATCAGGGCCATCAGCGCATTCTGGATCAGGTTATCGCAGAGGCCCGTGGCCGTGGCCTGAAAGCCACGGTGATGCTATTCGAACCGCAACCCCAGGAGTTTTTTTCCCCTCAGACAGCGCCGCCGCGGCTGATGTCGCTGCGCGACAAATTGATCGCCCTGCGCGAGGCCGGTGTAGATCAGGTGCTGTGTCTGCGTTTTGATGAGCGTTTTCGCTCGCTGACGGCGCAAGCCTTTGTGAAGGGCTTATTAGTAGACGGTTTGGGGGTGGAGTATCTGGTAGTGGGGGATGATTTTCGTTTTGGTTGTGGCCGAGACGGTGATTTTTCCTATTTGCAGCAGGCCGGCAAACAGTTTGATTTTGCGGTAACCGATACCGCTACCTGTGAAATTGAAGGCGATCGGGTGTCCAGCACCCGGGTGCGAGCAGCGCTAAGGGAGGGTGACTTCGCGCTAGCGGAGCGCTTGCTGGGGCGACCTTTTGCCATTAGTGGCCGGGTACGCCATGGTGACAAAATTGGCCGGACCTTGGGGCTGCCCACGGTGAATCTGGCGTTAAAACGTTTGCAGTCCCCCTTGCATGGTGTTTTTGCGGTGGCGGTTACAGGCGCAGGGCTTACCGACCAGCCCGGGGCCGCCAATATGGGCACCCGCCCCACGGTGAATGGCACGGAGAACCGTTTGGAAGTATATCTGCTGGATTACGGTGATTCGGCGGGTAGCTCAGGCGATGCTCAGTGCACGCATCAAGATAGCCTGTACGGCGCGCACCTGACAGTGGCCTTCCGCCATTATGTGCGCCCGGAAGAAAAATTCGCAGATCTGGACCTGTTGAAAACTGCCATCCGGCAGGACATAAACGCGGTCCGGGTTTTTTTTGATATGCCTACGGTGTAATAAGCGGAATCATGACGGACTACAAGGCAACGCTAAACCTTCCCCAAACCGGCTTTCCCATGAAAGCGGGCCTGTCCCAGCGTGAACCTGCGCGGCTTAAAGAGTGGCAGCAAAAGCAGCTGTACCAGAAGATTCGCGAGACCTTTGCCGGTCGGCCCAAGTTCATTCTTCATGATGGCCCTCCCTACGCCAATGGCGATATTCATATCGGCCACGCGGTGAACAAGATCCTCAAGGACATGATCGTCAAGTCCCGCACGCTGGCGGGCTTCGATGCGCCCTATGTACCGGGCTGGGATTGCCATGGTCTGCCCATCGAGCTGATGGTGGAGAAGAAAGTCGGCAAGGCCGGACACAAGGTGGACGCCGGTACCTTCCGCAAGAAATGCCGGGAATATGCCAGCAAACAGGTGGCCGGGCAGAAGTCGGACTTTATGCGTCTGGGCGTGTTTGGCGACTGGGATAACCCCTACCTGACCATGGACTTTGCCTTCGAGGCGAACATCATCCGCTCGCTGGGCAAGATCGTGGACAACGGACACCTGCAACAGGGCTTCAAGCCGGTGCATTGGTGTCTGGATTGCGCCTCCGCGTTGGCGGAAGCGGAAGTGGAATACGAAGACAAAACCTCGCCGGCCATCGATGTGGCGTTTCCGGTGGTGGATGTGGCGGACTTCGTTGCCCGCTCAGGCATTGAAGCCAGCGCCCCGGCGCTGGTGATCTGGACCACCACCCCCTGGACTCTGCCGGCCAACCGGGCGGTGGCAGTGCACCCGGAGCTGGATTATGTGCTGCTCTCCGGCGAGCTGGATGGCGTGGCCCGTGAGTTGCTGGTGGCTGAGGCGTTGGCCGATGATCTGGTGGCGCGCTGGGGGCTGGACAATGTGTCCCGTTCGGCGACCGTCACAGGCAGCAAGCTGGAAATGATGGCTTTGCAGCATCCCTTCCTGGAGGCCCAGGTGCCGGTCATCTTCGGTGAGCACGTTACCACCGACGCGGGTACCGGCTTGGTACACACCGCCCCGGGCCATGGTGCCGATGACTTTGTGGTGGGCAAGCAGTACGACCTGGACCCGATCAGCCCGGTGCTGGATAACGGCCTGTTCCGCGACGATCTGCCGGTGGTGGGTGGCCTGCACGTGAGCAAGGCCAACGAGCCGGTGATCGAGGCGCTGAAAGACAGCGGCAATCTGGTCAAGTTGGCGAAAATTGAGCATAGCTACCCGCATTGCTGGCGTCATAAAACGCCGCTGATTTTCCGTGCGACGGCGCAGTGGTTCGTGTCCATGGATCAGGCGGGCCTGCTGCCCCGCGCCCGTCAGGAAGTCGACAAGGTGCAGTGGTTGCCCGAGTGGGGCAAGGCGCGCATTGAAGGCATGCTGACTGATCGGCCCGACTGGTGTATTTCCCGTCAGCGCACCTGGGGTGTGCCGATCGCCCTGTTCGTGAACAGGGAAACCGGCGAGCTGCATCCGCAAACCCCGGCACTGATCGAACAGGTCGCCGAGCGGGTGGAGAAAGAAGGCATTGATGCCTGGTTTGATCTGGATCCGGTGGAGCTGCTGGGTGAAGACGCAGACAAGTACAGCAAGGTCACCGATACCCTAGACGTGTGGTTCGATTCCGGTGTTACTCATTATTGCGTGCTGGACCAGCGCGAGCAGCTGCGCGCGCCGGCAGATCTGTATCTGGAAGGCTCGGACCAGCACCGGGGCTGGTTCCAGTCGTCACTGCTGACCAGCCTGGCAATTCGTGATGCAGCGCCTTACCGCACTGTCTTGACCCACGGCTTCACCGTGGATGAGTACGGCCGCAAAATGTCCAAATCGATCGGCAACGTGATTGCCCCACAGGAAGTCTGGAATGACTTGGGCGCGGATATTCTGCGCCTGTGGGTGTGCGCCACGGATTATCGGGGCGAGATGTCCGTGTCCAAGGATATCCTCAAGCAGATGGGCGACAGCTATCGCCGCATCCGCAATACCAGCCGTTTCCTGCTCTCCAATCTGAGCGGTTTCGAACCCGCCACGGATGCGCTGCAGCCGGAGCAAATGCTGGCGCTGGACCGTTACATTGTGGATCGGGCGCTGCAAGTGCAGGGCGAGATCAAAGACCTGTACGACGGCTACCACTTCCATCAGGTTTATCAGAAGCTGCATAACTTCTGCGCACTGGATCTGGGCGGTTTTTACCTGGATATCATCAAGGATCGCCAGTACACCACCCAGGCCGATTCCGTGGCACGGCGCTCCTGTCAGACCGCGTTGTACCATATCGCCCAGGCGCTGGTGCGCTGGATGGCGCCGGTGCTCAGCTTCACCGCCGAAGAAATCTACGAGAATCTGCCCGGTGAGCGGCTCGATTCCGTATTCCTGGCAGAGTGGTACGACGGCCTGTTTGCGCTGGCCGATGATGCCGATATGGGGCGGGCGTTCTGGGACAAGGTGCAGGACGCCAAGCAGGCAGTGAACAAGGCCATTGAGGGGGCTCGTGCCGCCAAGTTGATCAAAGGTAGCCTGAGCGCTGAAGTTGTGCTGTTTGTGGACTCTGAGCAGAGTGCGCTGTTGCAGCGTCTCGGCGATGAATTGCGTTTTGTCACCATTACTTCTGCCGCTTTACTCAAGCCATTGGCGGAGGCCCCGGCGGAGTTGGAAGACACTGCTGTGGCGGGATTGAAAGTACAGGTGCTGGCCTCGGATCACAGCAAGTGTGCTCGCTGTTGGCATCATCAGCCGGATGTAGGTAGCCACGCTGAACATCCGGAACTGTGTGGGCGCTGTATCACCAATGTGGATGGTGACGGTGAGGTTCGACACTATGCCTGAAGGTACGCCGAATACCGGACGCCAGACGCAGGAAATCGCAAAAAAATGGTTGCCCGGTCAGCTGTCCTGGTTGTGGTTAACGGCGCTGATTATCGCGCTGGATCAGTGGAGCAAGCATGAAGTGGTGGCAGTGTTTTCCCTGTATGAACGGCTGGAAGTGTTTCCACACTTCAATCTGACTCTGGCCTATAACAGCGGCGCCGCATTCAGCTTTCTGGCCGATGCTGGCGGTTGGCAGCGCTGGTTCTTTACGGCGATTGCGGTGGGCGCCTCGGTGATGATTTTGATCTGGCTGGCCCGACTTACCGCTGCCGAGAAGCTGCAAGGGGTAGCCCTGTCGCTGATTCTTGCCGGTGCCCTGGGCAATTTCTACGATCGATTGGTGCTGGGGCATGTGGTGGATTTCCTCGACTTCTATTGGGGTGATTATCATTTTCCGGCCTTTAATATTGCTGACACAGCCATCACTATCGGTGCCGGATTGATTCTGCTGGATATGCTGCTGGGAGCCAGAAAGGAGCCCAAAGACAATGACTGAATTATTGCGAGCAGGCCCAGAGACCCGGATTACCCTGCATTTTGCCGTGCGTCTGATGGACGGTACAGACCTGGATTCCACCTTCGATGGTGAGCCGGCCTCTTTTGTGTGGGGGGATGAGTCCCTGCTGCCGGGCTTTGAAAATGCCATTCGTGGTCTCAAGGCCGGAGATCGTCGCAGTGTGTTCCTGGAAGCCGCCAAGGCTTTCGGGGAGTACAACGAGCAGAATGTGCAGCATTTCACCCGCGACACCTTTGCCGAGCACGATTCCCTGGAGCCCGGCATGGTGCTGAGTTTCGCCGATGCGGCCGGTGCCGAGCTGCCCGGCGTGATCGCCAAGGCGGACGATGAGTGGGTGATGGTGGACTTCAATCATCCGCTGGCAGGCCGGGATCTTACCTTTGAAGTGGAGATTATCGGTATCGAACGTCACGCCCCTGAGCAGCCTGTAACCCTCAATTGACCGTTGGCGGTGGACAGTCGCCGGTGAAGAGAGGAGCGTTCATGGGTGGGCGTTCAAGCAGCGGGCAGGAGGAATGTTTCTGGCATTCCGCTGTCCATTATCCACAGTCAACGATCAGCTGAATTATGGAAATTCGTCTCGCTAATCCCCGTGGCTTCTGTGCTGGCGTGGATCGTGCCATCGACATCGTTAACCGCGCTCTGGAAGTGTTCGGGCCACCGATCCATGTCCGTCACGAAGTGGTGCATAACCGCTATGTGGTGGAGGACCTGCGTCAGCGCGGCGCGGTGTTTGTGGAAAAGCTGCACGAAGTACCGGACGACGCCATTGTCATTTTCAGCGCCCATGGCGTCTCCAAAGCGGTGCAGGAAGAGGCCAAGCGTCGTCAGCTGCAGGTTTTCGATGCCACTTGCCCTCTGGTCACCAAGGTGCATATGGAAGTCATCCGTTATGCCCGCGAGGGCCGCGAAAGCATCCTGATAGGCCATGCCGGTCACCCGGAAGTGGAAGGCACCATGGGGCAGTATGATAAATCCTCTGGCGGTGATATCTATCTGGTGGAAGACGAAGCTGATGTGGCGGCCCTGACGGTGCGAGATGAAAGCAAATTGGCTTTCGTGACCCAAACCACCCTGAGTGTGGACGATACTGCCCGGGTCATTGATGCTCTGCGCCAGCGGTTCCCGGCCATTCTCGGCCCCAAACGCGAAGATATTTGTTACGCAACGACGAACCGGCAGGATGCCGTGCGGCAATTGGCGCTGGAATGCGGCCTCGTGTTGGTGGTTGGTTCGGTGAATAGCTCCAATTCCAACCGCCTGCGTGAGCTGGCCGAGCGCTGTGGTGCCGAAGCCTATCTGATCGATGAGCCGTCCCAAATTGAAGCGAACTGGCTGAAAGGCAAAGCTGCCGTCGGCGTCACCGCCGGAGCCAGTGCGCCTGAAGATCTAGTACAACAGGTTATCGCTACCCTGAAAAACCTGGGCGGTGAGGATGCCGAAGAAATCCCTGGCCGCGAAGAAAATATCCGCTTTTCCATGCCCAAGGCGCTACGCCCGTAGCGCTTGTCCCGCCTTTTTGACCGTTCATTCCCGAGTCGCCTTGCTTAGTCTTACTCATAAGTAAAAAATTGCTTATTCTTAAGAGTAAAGTGTGAGTGCCCTCACATCATAAAGTACCAAAAGTTATTGTTTTTCAGCAGCTTATACCGTTCGGTGGCAGCAAGGGGCCACTGGTCTCCATTCAATTGATGGCATATCGGAGCTTGCTAGAGTGATATCACGAATAAAATAGATAGGCCGGGGCAGGGATGAAAATAGAATCAAAAAGTGGCAACCAGACGGGCTTTACCATTATCGAGTTGATGATCGGTATTGCCGTGGCGGGCGTTCTCTTGGCGATTGCCGTGCCGGCGTTTAATAGTCTGCAGGAAAGAAATGCTCTGCGCTCCACGGCCGCTGACTTTATTACAGCGGTGAACACCGCACGAATACAGGCGATCAATCTGCGCACTTCTGTGACCCTTAAACCGATTTCCGGTAATGACTGGGGCGCTGGCTGGATGATCGAGTACCCAGCATCGGTCCTCACAGAGGACGATCAGGAATTCCGGCCAACTGGTAGTAGTAAAATTGTTTCTGAAAGCAGCCTGAACAAAATCGAGTTTCGCAGCAATGGTCTGTCCAGCGCAGGTGAGGCGAAATTCTCTTTGTGCGATAACCGTAGCGGAGAAGAAGGAAGAGCGATCACTGTGTCGCCCTTTGGCAAGGTCACCAACGAAGTGAAGAGTTGTAGCTGATGAAAATCACAGGAAAGCAACAACGTGGTGTGGGACTGATTGAAGTAATGATTGCCTTGCTGGTGCTGGCCATTGGGGTACTGGGGTATGCCGGAATGCAGCTCACCGCCCTGAAAGCAGCGGAAGATGCCAACAATCGGGCGCAAGCAACCCTGCTGGGTCAGGATGCGCTGGAACGATTTCTTGCCAATGAAACCGCAATGGCGAAGTACATAGATGTAGATCAATGGCCTGATGAGAGTACAACCCCTGGGGAAAAGCCCGCTGCGCTGAACGATTGCATTACCAGTTCCTGCAATGCCGATGACCTTGCCTCTTGGGATATCAGCATGCTGGCGTGGCAGGCGGCGAACCGGTTGCCCGCGGGAATGATCGCCGTAGATGAATGCCAGCACGCGGCTGGAATCAGCTGTGTGGTGATTAGCTGGAACGACGATGCGCCGGATGACTGCATGACCAATGATGGAGTTAATACGGATGAGGGGACTTCTTGCGTGGTCCTGGAGGTGGTGCGATGAAAAAAAACAAGGGTTTCAGTCTTGTTGAGTTAATGGTGGCGATGCTTCTCGGGCTGCTTATTACCGGAGCCGCCTTGCAGCTGTTTCTTGCTAATCAGCAATCTTTCGCCTTACAGCAAACGTTGGCCCGGGTTCAGGAGAACGGCCAGCTTTTCGTTCGTTTTATGGTGGCGGATTTGCGTAGGGCGGGTCTTGAAAGAGATGAAATTGCTGCATTGCCTGATGAGAAAGGGGTTCGGTTTGCGGTTTCGGGCATGGTGCCAGGCTCGGCCAATGGAAACGATTATGATCGCCTCACGCTGGGTTACCACGGCACATCAGATTGTGAAGGCTCAGTGGTCAGTGACCTGATTGAAGTGGTGAATACGTATTTTGTGAATAGTGATGCCGAGCTGGTCTGTCAAGGCAGTCTGACTGGAGGTAATGGAGTGGTATTGCTTGATGGTGTTGAGGCCTTTGAGGTGTTGTACGGCATAGATGAGAACAAGGATGGCTATGCCAATGTTAGCCGTTATGTCGAGGCTGGATCACAGGGAAGCTCGCCAGTCATTGCGGTTCGCTTTTCACTTCTGCTCAAGGAAGAAAGTAATTCATTGCCACAAAGCGATGGAAACCGAAAATTTTATGTGCTGACCAAGACAGTGGACGAGCCAGAGGATCGCTCTGTTCGACGTATATTTATGTCTACAGTCAAATTGCGAAACTACAAGTGGGATGCCGTATGAATACCAATATTACGACATGGCGAAGCCAGCAAGGGGCGGCCTTGGTGGTTGCATTGCTGATTCTGGTGGTGGTGTCCTTGCTTGGCGTGTCAGCCATGAAATCCAGTGTCTTCTCAGCGAAGGTGGCTACGGGTACGCAAGCGGACGCTATGACTTTTGAAGCCGCGGAAACAGGTTTGGCCGGGGCGTATAAGGAACTAAATAATATGTCGGGTGCGGATCTCTATAGCAGCTTGGGAGGTGGAGGGCTGCTCGTCCGCTGTGTAACCGAAAAAAATATTGCGAAGAGTGGGGCTTGCGCTAAAGGCGATGCTCTTGATTCAAGAGGATTAATTGTCGCTGAGACTTCTTCCATGCTGAATGGCTATGAGCTTGTGGAAGGGGCGGAAATTGGAACGACAGCGGGCTCAATGATCGATGTGGACTATAAGGTAGCGATGCTGGGTGAGAGTTCCATGGCCAGCTTCAATCTGGATAACCACCATGTTCAGGAAGCGCTCAAGCGTGGCCTGAAGCCTGGCTCTGAAATCGAGTAGGGGGAGATATGAGTACATTAAAAACGGTAATGGGCTTGATGCTGGTTTGTGCGTTGGCGCCGACTGGTGTGTATGCGGACGATACCGAGATATTTTTTGCCAAGGCGAATGCGGATAACTCGGAAAATAAAGTTAAGGCGAATGTGCTTTTTCTTATTGATACTTCTGGGAGTATGGGGTGGAAAATCGATGGAAATTCTAAAACTAAAATGCAGGAGCTTAAAGAAGCATTTTCGTTAGTGATTGATGAGCTTGGTTCGGATATTGATGTGGGTGTGGCGAAATTTAATGGTGGTTACGATTCTAATGGTTATGGTGGGTATGTCTTCTATCCCGTTTCAGAAATGGACGATGCGGCTAGAGCTGAAGTTAAGCAATTGGTCAATGGGTTGAACGCTACATCTAATACTCCTTCGATGGAAGCGTATAGCGAAGTGGCTCGTTATATGTTGGGGGGCAGTCCAAGTGGGTATGCGGAAAAAGGAGAGGCCGTACGGGAAGAGCCTCGATTGGCTGTCAATATTGATCAAGGGGAGGTGTGTAAAAAAAGAAAGAAAAATGGAGATTGTAAGAAATGGGAGATTGAGACAACTTACGCTAGTAGCTATGTTTCGCCGATGAATATAAATAATCAATGTGAAAGCAACCACATTATCGTCATGACAGACGGGGCCCCCACCCAAGACACTGATTATGAATCAGTTAATAATATTTCGGGAATGTCAGGAAGTTGTCAGTATTATACTGATGGTTTTTATGGAAAAACTTCCGAAAAAAGAAGCTATGCCTGTCAGGCACGACTAGCTGAAATGCTCAATGGCGAAGGGGAGGATAAAAAGAAAAGAATTCAAACATGGCAAGTGGCGCTGGGTGTTGGTGAGAGCTCCGACGAAGTGAAGAATATGGGGCGTGTGGCTAAGGCTGGCGGCTCAGAAGATGTGCGTTATGCTGATGATGCAAAGAGTCTGGCCAAGGCTTTCACTGAGATTCTAAATTTGGTCGATAAAGATTCACGTACCCTCTCCTCACCTGGTGTGGCGGTAAACCAGATGAACCGGTTCGCGTACCTTGATGAGCTTTATTACGCTGTTTTTACGCCGAATAAAAATAGTAATTGGGAAGGGAATCTCAAACGTTATCGTCTGAAAGACGGTGATATTGTGGGCGCTTCAGGCGTTAATGTGATTGATCCTGAAACCGGCTACTTTAAAAAAGACTCTCGTAGTTTTTGGAGTGACGAAGACGATGGCGTTGATGTGGAAAAAGGCGGTGCTCGCGGGGAGTTAGTAAACCGTAACCTTTATTACAATACCGGAACATCGATAAAAAAACTGGATTGGAGTGAGGTTGAAGATGATCCGGAAGATTGGGCCGAGTTCTTGGGGCTTGATAAAAATGCCGATGATGATGAGGTTCTGGCTGTTTCCGATAAGCTAAAGACCCAGTGGGGAGACCCTCTGCACAGCGCTCCGGTACTGGTTAACTACGGTGGTAACGAAAAAAATAACATGGTGTTTGTTTCCACCAATGGCGGCATGTTGCACGCGATCGATACCGACGATGGTTCTGAAAATTACGCTTTTATGCCGGAAGAGTTTATTAGTCAGGCAGAGAAGTATACTTCGGACACTTTCCCTTTAACGAATGACAATCGACGCCAAACCTATGGTCTGGATGGCAGCTGGGTTGTGTGGCGAAAGCCTAATGCCACAGATCCGGTGGCAGGTAAGCCAGAGCATGTATACCTCTACGGCGGTATGCGTAGAGGGGGGCGTACTTACTATGCGCTGGATGTATCCAGTAAAAACTCTCCCAAAGTTAAATGGAAGATTGAAGGCGGGCAGACTAACGGGTTTTCTGATCTTGGCCAGACCTGGTCTTCACCAACGTTAACGCAAATAATGGTTGGCGATGACAAAGTGCCGGTCCTTGTCTTTGGCGGCGGTTACAGTGCTGATGATAATGACAATAAGCAGGGTAAGGCTCGCAACTCCGGTGACTCTGTGGGGAATGCTGTCTATATCGTCAATGCAGAGACCGGAAAGTTGATTTGGTCTCACAGCGGCGGTGAAATGAAATGGTCTGTTCCTGGCAGTATTTCTGTGGTTGATAAGAATCTGGATGGGCTGGCCGATTTCCTTTATTTCGGCGATCTGGGTGGGCAGCTTTTCCGGGTCGATATTGATCAGAGTGGCGGCAAGAAGATGTCAGTGAATCGACTGGCTCAGTTGGGTGGTGCGGGTGCCAGTGGCAATCGCCGTTTTTATGACGCACCCGCTGTGGTTTATGTAGTCGAGGAAGGAAAGAAAAAGCTCTATGTTGTTGCCGGCTCAGGCTATCGCTCGCATCCTCTGGATGAAAGCGTGGACGATATGCTGTTCGTGGTGAAGGATGAGACCGCAATGACTGCGGCGCAGGCGGCGCCGACGGAAGTAAGATTGGAAAACCTGACGAATGCCTCTTCTGAAACGCCTGATTCCGGGGATAAGGGCTGGTTTTATCCTATGGAGCTGGACGGTGAAAAGATTTTGGCTTCTCCAACGGTGTACACCACAGTGGATGATCAAAAGAATACGATTTCGGTTTTGGCGGCCACTTCGTATTCTCCCACCAGGCAGGATCAGCAAGAGTCTCCCTGCGCGGTGACATACGGGTCTGCTGCGCTGTATCGCGTTAATCTTCTCAACGGGAAGGGGATCGATTACAACAATGATGGTGTGGCAGATGAGCCTCCACGTGAAGATCTGAAGCAGACAGGTATTCCCCCTCAATTTACGGACTTCCCTGATCCAGATAACCCAAGTGGTTCTAGCGAAGGGGGCGGGTGTGTTGGTACCGAGTGCATGGAGATAAGCGATGACGGTTTTGATCACTTGAGAAAGCGCCGTTGGTACCAAATGGATAAAACTGAAGCCGACCAGTTCAAGCTGGAGGGGATGAATCCATGAGCTCGCTCAAGATGAACGAACGCCGTCTGGAGCAGCAAGGCTTCACCCTGATTGAGCTGATGATTGTGGTAGTGATAGTGTCTATTTTGGCCGCTATCGCTTACCCCAGTTATACGCGCTATGTTCAGGATACCCGACAGGCGGAAGCGCAAGGGGAGATGATGGCTCTATCGGGAGCACTGGAGCGTTACCGCGCCAAGAATTTCTCCTATGAAGACGCGAATACTAAATTGTCGGAGTTGTCGCCAGTGCTTGCCAATAGTGACTATTTCTCTACGGCAATTTCAGTGACAGGGACCGGAAGCCAGCAGTATGAAATTACCACGACGCCGAAAACGGGCTTAATGACAGGGACGGAAGTGCTGAAGCTCAATAGTGAGGGGCAAACATGCATGAAAGTCTCTGGTTGCACTATTGGCACGGATGATTCCTGGAAAGAGCACTAATTGCAGTCTTCGGGTTTGGCCGTTTCGACTCTGGGGCGGCCAATCCAGTTCATGATAATTCTCCTGGCCGCGACAGGATTGCATAAATAAAAGCTACCGTTCTGGAAGTGGCTGTTCCCCCGGTTGTGGAAGACTAGTGCGTTTCCTTTGAAACGTTTCCAAATCAGACGAGTTTCTCCGGGCAGTTGATAGTGTTCGATAATTTCGGATGTGCTCAGGCTTCCATCATTGTTTCGATCAAACCCCATCCAAATCTGTTGTGTTTCCTCGAATTTATTACAACCGTTTTGTCCATCGCACAGCATGCGGTTACCATCGGTGATCGCTCCAGCACGAGCTTGTCTTATCATGCTGTGTAATGTCATGGTGGCCGTGCGAACCTGATAGCGGGGCATGAGGTCGCTCCAGGTATGGGAGGCACAGACAGAAAGAACACCTACGATAGTGATGCTTGTCAGTAATTCAATCAATGTTAAGCCGTATTGTTGCGGGTATGGATAGTGGCGGGCCATCGTTTAGGCTCCCATAGCACGGCATAAAAGCCTACGCGGGAATGCGCAGGGTGGTTGTGCTATTGTTGCCATTCTTAATGTCTGTCGTTTCCTCGTATTGCCATGTCTGATGTACTCGTTGTAGGTGGTGGAATTGTCGGCCTTCTTGGTGCGCTTGAGCTTACACGGCGCGGCAGGAAAGTAACGATTCTTGACGCTCCAGTTCCATATCCGCCGGCTTCTTGGGCCGGTGGTGGCATTCTTTCGCCTCTATATGCTTGGCGTTATTCCGATGCAATGAATCGCTTGTCCGTGGACGCCTTTTCCCGCTATCAGCAGATTCTAGATGAATGCGTCGCAGCGGAGATTCCAGGCTGTAATGCCGTGCTGCATGGCGGTGGCCTGTGGGTAAAAACAGCCGGTGAGGATGCGGTTCGTGCTCATCAATGGGCTGAGCGCTGGCGAGTTCCTGTGCGAGCGATGTCGGCTGGTAATTTGATGCCCGGCGCAACTGTTGGTGCTGGGTTTTTGTTCCCCTCGCTGGGCAATATTCGTAATCCGAGCTTGTTGAAGATCCTGCGAACGTATCTGCAAAAGCTGGAGGTTCGCTTTGAATTGGCAGAGGTCAATCAAGTGCTGCCTTCGGTATATGGTGGGCGGGTTGTGGCCACTGATGGTAGGCAATGGCAAAGCGATACCGTTGTTATCAGTGCCGGGCATGCGGCCGCAGAGCTCTTGTCGTCAATGAAGACAGGGCTGCCGCTTTTTCCAGCAAAAGGGGAGATGTTATTGTACCGCATGAAACCTGATAAGGTGCCTGCGGTTATGTTAACTGAGCGTGGTTATATGATCCCCCGGCAGGATGGTTCCGTGCTGGTGGGGTCAACCTTGAGGAAAGGGGATAATACGACATATCCGACGGTGGCAGGGCGTTATCAGTTGGAGCGGTTGGCAGCGGGGTTATGGCCGGAACTGGCATCCTCTACGCCAGCCTTTCATTGGGCTGGAGTACGGCCGGGTTGTAAGCGGGATATCCCCTTTATCGGGCCGGTACCTGGAACTCATGGGATTTTTGCTGCTGTTGGCCATTATCGAAACGGGTTGGTTTCTGCGCCAGCCAGTGCGGAGTTGCTCGCCCAGTTGATCACTGGCGAGCAACCCTTTATTGATCCCGAGCCTTATTCGTTATCGCTTGCCTCACCGCCATCTCGGTCCAGCTCCAGCTTTTTCAATCGGTAACGCAAGGACCGGAAGGTCATGCCGAGTTTTTTGGCGGCGGCGGTGCGGTTCCAGTGGGTGATATCCAGCGCTTTAAGAATTTCCTGCTTTTCGATTTCTTGAAGAAACTCTTCCAGAGGCTGTTCGCTGGGTCTTGCCGGTGGTGCCGGTGATGATACAGGGGAGCTATAGCGGTTTGCCACCGGCGCCGGATGGCTTGAGCTCAGGCGCAGGTGCTCGGGGAGAATGGTGTTGCCGTCACACAGGGTCAGTGCCCGCTCCAGAGTATTCTCCAGCTCCCTGACATTGCCGGGAAAGGCGTAGTTTCCAATGGCGCTTACGGCGTCAGAGCTGACACTGGGGGGAGGGATATCCCAAGCCTGGCTGAGCCGATTGAGGATATGCTGAATCAGTTTGGGAATGTCTTCTCGCCGTTCGCGTAGTGGTGGAACATGGGCTTCGATAACATTAAGCCGATAGAACAGATCCTGACGAAAACGCCCCTCTTCCATTTCGTCTTCCAGGTTTTTGTGGGTGGCACAGAGAATGCGCAAATTGACCTGAAACTCCTTGGCTTCACCGACGGGTCGTACCGATTTTTCCTGAATGGCTCGCAGCAGTTTTACCTGCATGTGCAAAGGAAGGTCGGCCACTTCATCCAAAAACAAGGTGCCGCCATCGGCTTCACGGAACAATCCCTTGCGGTCTTCTACCGCGCCGGTGAACGCGCCTTTTCGATGGCCGAAAAACTCGCTTTCCATCAGCTCCGATGGAATAGCGCCGCAGTTGACCGCCACAAAGGGTTTTTCCCGACGCGGCCCGAGGGTATGAATCAATCGAGCAATACGTTCTTTACCGCTGCCTGACTCGCCGCTGATATAGATGGGCGCTTGGCTGCGTGCCAGTTTCCTGACTTGGGATTTCAGTGCCACCATACTCGGTGCATCACCAATCAGATTGTCTTCCTCTTCATGGTGCTCTTCGATTTCACTGATGCCCAAGCCGTCTTCGATTAATTGCCGTAACCGATCCAGCGCCACAGGTTTGGCAATAAAATCATAAGCGCCGTATTTCATCGCAGCGGTGGCAGTTTCCATGCTGCCGTAGGCGGTGATGACGGCGGTGGGCATGGCTGGGGAGTGCTGTGAAATGAATTTGAGAAGTTCCAGGCCGGTACCATCCCCCAGATTCATGTCTGTCAGGCAGAGGTCGTAGTGTGCCTCTCTAAGCTGTTGTTTGGCGGCGGACAGGGAGTCGGCGGCGGTGGCCTGAAGTTTCATGCGGCCGAGAGTGATAACCAGCAGTTCTCGCAGGTCAGCTTCGTCGTCAACAACCAATACGTGGGGTGTGTCTGCACTCATAGGCGATTCTGTTATTGAAATTGTCGGTGCGGGTGAGCAAAGGTTATCACAAAGCTGGCCCCTGTCGGGGTTTCCTCCAGGTCCAGTGTGGCCTGGTTGGCATGGCACAGTTCACGACACAGATAAAGGCCCAGTCCGTTGCCGTCTTTGGCGGTGGTGTAAAAGGGCTCGAAGAGATAATTCCGTGCCTCGGTGCTGATGCCCTGGCCGCTATCTTGCACCTTTAGCCAGGGCAATCCGGTGCGGTCATGGTATCCGCATTGCAGGGTAACCTCGCAGAGGTCGCCGCCATGGTGCAGCGCATTGCCGATCAGGTTATCTAGGACCTGGATCAACTGATTGCGATCAAAACGTACTTCCACATCCGGCTGACAGTGGAGAACAATTCGGCCGGTGTTGCCTTTCATTTCCCATTGCTCGGTTATTTCCTGCACCAGTGGTGGCAAGGTAAACCGTTCCGCTTGCCCTTTTGGTCTACGTGACAGATCCAAAACATCATGAATAATGCCGTTCACCCGGGTCACATGGTTGCGGATAATTTGTAACAGGTGTTGGTCTTCCGGGCTTGGGTCGCCATCAAGCAATAGATCGGAGGCGTGGTTTATGGCACTGAGCGGGTTGCGGATTTCGTGGGCCAGAGTGGCGGACAGACGCCCCAAGGAGGCCAGGTTCATTTGCTGGGCTTCCTGTGCGATTTGTGCGGTATTTTCCAGAAACAGTAACGTCAGTTCTTCATGCCCGGTATCCAGCTGTGCGAAGCGGGGGCTCAGTAAGGGAGACTGCTCAGAGACGCGCAGGGTAGGCAGGGGCAGAAGCGGGTTATCTTGCCAGCGATGGAAACGAGTGGTTAATGAATCCGGTAAGTGTTTGCCCAACATGGGGTTGTCGAACAGGTTATTGGCGGATTGGTTGGACATGAGAACATGAAAATTGTTGTCGAAAACCAGAATCCCCGTTCGCATGCGCTGCACAATTTGTTGGTTCAATGCTTCCAGTCGCTCAATGGCAACTTGTTGCTGACGGGTGATCCTCTCTGTTTGCTCTAGGCGCTGGACGATTTGCTGAATAATCAGCGACACCATGAAAAACGCAATGCCAAGCAAACCGGATTCGGTCAGAGCGAACGGTGATGAGAGCTGTGTGTGGATGGAAAAATAAAACTGCTCGAACATGGCGGATAGGGTCGCCAGTGCCGCGATAAGAAAGCCTTGGCGGCCGCGCAAAAGAATGTTGCCGGCGGCAACGGTTACTAGCAAAAGTACCGCCAATCCGCCTTCCAGGCCACCATTGGAGTGCACCACCACTGTCAGCATCCCTAGGTCACTGATTAACGCTGCTGGTTGTGCCCACGCAGGGAAAGCCCGCCTACGTCGTTTGTTGTCTAGGGTAGCGGAGGCCAGGGTCAGGCCCAGGTAAAGAAAAAGGGTCGTTTGGAAAAGGGCGGGGAAATGGGTACCGAGCAATGCCTTTTCTGGTCCGTAGTGCAACAGCAGCAGCACGCAGGCGATAGCAATGCGGTAAACATTATAAATGCGTGCCGGTGTCCAGCCTTGGCTAGCGATCATGGTGTTCCAGATATTGGCGCTGATGGTCCTGGCTGCAGAAATGCTGCCCGTTATGGCTGAAGGCTTCGGGGCTAGGAACATGAACGCCACATTGTGCGCATTTGACCATGATCTGCGGTTTGCCAGAAGCATGGTCTGGCCCCGTGGGTTTGGCCTGGGCCAGTAATCGTTTTATAACCCGCCAGGCTAGGTAGATCAGCGCGGCGATAATAATCAGGCGAATTAGCCCCATGGAGGTCCCCTTCGGTGCGGTGTTTTTGCCAGTCTATGTTTTTGGCGCATTCATCGATTGCCGGCTAAAGAGTACAATCAGCGCTCACTCGAGGAAAGGCCGGTTGATCATGCGAATTATTATGGCCCAGCAGAATGCGCTGGTGGGCGATATCGAAGGTAATGCCCAGCGCGTTATTGCTGCTGCAGACGAAGCGCGCCGATTGCTGGGAGCGGACCTGGTTCTGTTTCCGGAGCTGATGCTTACCGGCTACCCGCCGGAAGATCTGCTGTTGCGGCCGAGTCTTAACAGCCGGGTGGATGCGGCTTTGGAGGACATCGGGGCTGCGGTTTCGATCCCCGTGGTGTTGGGGTATCCGGCGGTACGTAATGGCCACCGGCGCAATGCGGCCGGCGTGGTGTTTCCCGGTGAGTCGGTTCCCCGCCATGAGTATTTCAAGCAACACCTACCCAATTACCGGGTATTTGATGAAAAACGCTATTTCCAACCGGGCACCGAGACCTGCACCTTTGATATCAACGGTTGGACGCTGGGTATCACTATTTGCGAAGACATTTGGCATGATGGCCCGGCGGCCCAGTTACAGCAGGCGGGTGCGGATTTGGTGTTGAACCTGAATGCTTCACCGTATCGTGCAAATAAGGCTGATGAGCGCTTCGCCCAAGTTCAGGCCCGTGGCCGGGAAACCGGTTTGCCGGTGCTGTATTGCAACCTTGTGGGTGGTCAGGATGAGCTGGTTTTTGATGGGGCCTCGTTTGTCTGCGATAGCCAAGGCAATCGCTGCGTACAGGCTGCCAGTTTTACCGAAGCGCTGGTGCCGGTGGATGTGCAATGCCAAGAGGGGCACTGTGAGCCCCGTGGTGAGGAGCTGCCGCTGCCTGGGCCGGAAGCGGGCATGTATCAAGCCTTGGTATTGGCAACTCGAGACTATGTGAACAAAAACGGCTTCAAGGGCGCTCTGTTGGGGCTGTCCGGGGGGATTGATTCTGCATTGACGCTGGCAGTGGCCGTGGATGCCCTTGGCCCCGAACGGGTGGAAGCGGTGATGATGCCGTTTCAGTACACCTCTGCCATGAGCCTAGAGGATGCCGAAAAACAGGCGCGCACCCTACGGGTTCATTATCGAACGCTGCCCATCGAAGCGGCGTTCAATGGATTTATGGATATTCTCAGGGAGCCGTTTGCGGGCACAACCCGGGACACCACCGAAGAAAACCTCCAGGCTCGCTGTCGCGGGGTGCTATTGATGGCGCTTTCCAACAAGAGCGGTTCAGTGGTGTTGACCACCGGTAACAAAAGCGAAATGGCGGTGGGGTATGCCACCCTGTATGGCGACATGGCCGGGGGCTTCTCGGTGCTCAAGGATGTCTTCAAAACATCCGTGTTTAACCTGTGCCGCTGGCGTAACCAACAAGCCGGCGCGGAAATCATTCCGGACCGGGTAATTACCCGTCCGCCGTCTGCGGAGTTGGCTCCGGACCAAGTAGACAGCGATTCCCTGCCTGACTACGACCAGCTGGATGCGATTCTGGAACGCTACGTGGAACAGGATATGAGCGCCGAAGCGGTGATTCGCGATGGCTTTGATCGGGAAACGGTGTACCGGGTAGTGAAACTCACGGACCGTAATGAATACAAGCGTCGGCAAGCTGCCGTCGGCCCCCGCGTCAGCCGCCGTGCCTTCGGTAAAGACCGGCGTTACCCGATGACTAACGGTTGGCGGCCGGGAGACTAGCGAACAAGCGAACAGCACGCCTCATGCAGCATGCTTGCACGCAAAATACAAAAGCCCGTAAGGACGGAGACGGGCTTTTGACTATGCTGCTTGTAGCGCGTGCGGCGCCTCTTAAAGTAAATCGAACGTTAGCAAACTGAGCAAACCGTCATCTTCATCTGGCCACCAAGCCAGCTCCACCTGTTGGTCGTCGTTCAGAAAGCCGCTGTCCGGCCAGGTTAAGGCCAGCACGGCGCGGCTTTTTTCGGCTTGCTCCGGTAACCCCAACCGCTGGTAACCCTTGACCATAATGGCCAAGCCTTCTTCTACCGCAGGGGTGTGCTGGTAGTGTTTGACCACGTATTGGCCCCGGTTCACTGAGGCCACCATGGCCCCGCGGCGAGCGTAATAGCGGGCCACGTGCAGCTCTTGGCGGGCCAATTGATTGCGAATATGTACCATTCGAGCTCGCGCGTCAGGGGCATACTCGCTGTCGGGGAAGCGGCTTACCAAGCGTTCGAAATCACGGAAAGAGTCTTTTGCGGCGTCCATATCCTTGCTGGAGCGGTCGGAGGTGACCATGTTGTCGAACAGGCCTTTCTCCATGTTGAAGTTGGCCAGCCCGCGCATGTACAGCGCGTAATCCATGCGTGGATGGGCGGGATGGTTGCGCATGAAGCGTTGGGCCGCTACCACTGTGGCAGGGTAATCCACCGACTTATACTGCGCGTAAATCAGGTCCAGTGCGGATTGTTCAGCATAATCCCCATAAGGAAAGCGCGCTTCCAGCTCCTTGAGCTGGTCGATGGCCGTCAGATAGTTTTTAGATTCAATGGACTCGCTGGCTTCCCGATATTGATCGGTCTCGGTGAGCTCCGGGCGATCTTCAGGGCTACCGGCACAGCCGGCCAGAATCAGTAGACACAGTAGTGGCCATAAAAGTCGTGGCATTCTTTCCTCGTTGAACGGGTTACAATTCGCGAATTGGGTATTTAAGCACAGGTTGAGGAACCTTTTATATGGGACATCTTGGCGGCGAAAAAATTCAGCGCACCGAACAGGTGAAGCCGGAGCACGCCGGGCAGCGGGTAGATCAGGTAGCGGCGGAGCTGTTCGAGGGGTTTTCCCGCTCGCGCCTGCAGACTTGGATCAAGAATGGTGTGTTGACGGTCAACGGTGCCCAGACCAAGCCCAAAGAGAAGCTGACCGGTAATGAATCGCTGACTCTGGAAGTGGAAATTGAGCCTGAATTGGATGATCAGCCTCAGTCCATCGATCTGGATGTAGTCTATCAGGATGACGACCTGATCGTGATTAACAAGCCCACCGGGCTGGTGGTTCATCCGGCCGCAGGCCACGCAGACGGTACATTGCTTAACGGTCTGCTTCACCTGGACGAGCGCCTTAACAGCCTGCCCCGTGCGGGTATTGTTCACCGTTTGGACCGTGATACTACCGGGTTAATGGTGGTGGCCCGTTCTCTGGAAGCTCATCAGAGCCTGGTGGCGCAACTTCAAGACAAAAGTCTGTTTCGGCAATACGAGGCCATTGCCGTGGGGGTGATGACCGGCGGTGGCAAGGTGGATGCGCCCATGGGGCGTCATCCGGTGGACCGCAAGAAGCAGGCGGTAGTGAAAACCGGCGGAAAAAATGCGGTGACTCACTACCGGGTGCTTGATCGTTACCGGGCTCACACCCGGATTCAGGTGCAACTGGAAACCGGTCGCACCCATCAAATTCGCGTTCATATGGCCCATCGCAACTATCCGCTGGTGGGTGATCCGCTCTACGGAGGTCGTCTTAAGCAGCCTGCCGGTGCCACCGACGCGTTGCGTCAGGCGCTGCACAAATTTCCCCGCCAAGCGCTACATGCCCGGAAATTGGGGCTGATTCACCCAGCCACTGGAGAGTATTGTGAGTTTCAAGCCGAATTGCCGGCGGATATGACCAGCCTGATTGTCGCGCTGGAAAATGATATCAAAAGCGAATAGGTAGCCACTCTCGTTTTGCCCCAATGTGACGTATTGTTCGATACGTGTAGTGGTGGAGAGCTATGCTCTTTATTTCGACCAAGGAGCCAGGAATGTCACTAGCCGACAAGAGCCAATGGCTGTACCCGGATTGGAGCCCACACCCGGCAGTGCGGGTATGTGTGACCACCCGAGCTGGCGATCTCTCTCCTAAACCCTGGAACGGATTCAATCTGGGGCAGAACTGCGGTGACCAACCTGAACGAGTGGAGCGGGCGCGTCATCTTGTAGAGAAACACCTTCAGGCTGATCACCCTGCGGCTTGGTTGCGGCAGATTCATGGCAAAAGGGTGATACGGGCAGATGAGCAGAATAATGAGGCCGACGGTGTCTGGACCGATCAGCAGCGCTGGCCCTGTGTGGTGCTCACGGCTGATTGTTTGCCCGTGTTGCTCGCCCGCAAAGATGGCTCGGCGGTGGCGGCGGTGCATGCCGGTTGGCGTGGCTTGCAGGCGGGCATTATCGCCGAAGGGGTTGCTCGTATTGCGCCCAGCGGTGAGCCAGTGAGTGCCTGGCTGGGGCCGGCCATTTGTGGGCAGTGTTATCAGGTGGGGGATGACGTATATCGCGCCTTCACTATGGATCGTCCGGCTTTTGAGCATGCCTTCAAGAAAGATGCTACCCCCAATCACTGGCGGTTTTCCGTGGTTCACGCTGCCATCATTGAACTGGGCTTGTTGGGCATCGACGATGTTCAGGGTGGCGACCTTTGCACCGCCTGTGATCTGTCCCGCTTTTACTCCTATCGCAAGGAGGGTCAAACAGGTCGGTTCGCCTCGCTGATCTGGCTCGATGGATGAAAACAGGGAGTGTTGAGACGGGAGAATGAATCGCCCTGTTATACGGGGTATGTGTTCTTTTATCCGCAAAGCAAAGAGGCCGCGCTCCAGAGTTGGACGCGGCCTCTTTGCTTGAAGGGAATGATGGTGTTTGTTATTGCGCGATATCAATGGTCCCTTCTCGATAACCGATTAACCTTGAAGTTGGCCCAATCGGACCCATCTATAGTTCAGTTGATAGATAACCGGTGATCGCATTGGCCTTGCCGACAGGGAGGCGCTACGCGGATCACGACCGGATAGGAGAGCGACACAATGCGAATGGATAAACTCACTGCCCGCCTGCAGGAAGCGCTGTCAGACGCGCAATCTTTGGCCGTGGGGCAGGGTAATAGCACCATTGAACCAGTTCACCTGATGCTGGCGTTGATCCAGCAGCAGGGAGGCGCCGCTCGGCCGTTGTTGGAAAAAGCAGGCGCCAACGTTGCCGATGTGATTACCGCCCTGAACATGGCTGTGGACAAGCTGCCCACGGTGAATAATTTCAATGGTGATGTGCAGATGGGGCAAGCCACCGGGCGGATGCTGAATATTGCCGACCGGGAAGCCCAGCAGCGCGGTGACCAGTATCTTTCCACTGAACTGGTGTTGCTGGCGGCCTGCGACGATAGCGGTGAACTGGGTAAGCTGTTCAAGAATGCCGGCGTGACCCGTAAGGTGCTGGCCGAAAAAATTGCTGAAGTACGAGGGGGCGAAGCGGTGAATGATCCCAACGCGGAAGACAAACGTGAAGCGCTGGACAAGTACACCGTCAACCTGACCGAGCGAGCGGAGTCAGGCAAGCTTGACCCGGTGATCGGTCGGGACGACGAAATTCGCCGCACCATTCAGGTCTTGCAGCGCCGCACCAAGAACAACCCGGTATTGATCGGTGAGCCTGGGGTGGGCAAGACCGCCATCGTCGAAGGCCTTGCCCAGCGTATTGTGAATGGCGAAGTCCCTGAAGGCTTGAAGGACAAGCAAGTGCTCTCTCTGGATATGGCCGCGCTGATCGCCGGTGCTAAGTATCGAGGGGAGTTCGAGGAGCGCCTGAAAGCGGTGCTTAATGAATTAGGCAAGCAGGAAGGTCGCATCATTCTGTTCATTGATGAGCTGCATACCATGGTCGGCGCCGGCAAGGGCGAAGGGTCCATGGATGCCGGTAATATGCTTAAGCCGGCGCTGGCTCGGGGCGAACTGCATTGTGTGGGCGCTACCACGCTGGACGAATATCGACAGTACATTGAGAAGGATGCCGCTCTGGAGCGTCGTTTTCAAAAAGTGTTGGTGGATGAGCCTACAGTGGAGGACACCATTGCCATTCTGCGGGGCTTGAAAGAGCGTTACGAAGTGCATCATGGCGTGGATATCACCGATGGCGCCATCATTGCCGCTGCCCGCTTGAGCCATCGCTACATTACCGATCGACAACTGCCGGATAAGGCCATCGATCTGATCGACGAGGCCGGCAGCCGTATCCGTATGGAAATTGATTCTATGCCGGAGGAGATGGACCGCCTGGATCGCCGTTTGATTCAGCTGAAAATGGAACGTGAAGCGCTGCGCAAGGAAGACGATGATGCCAGCCGCAAGCGGCTGGAAAAGCTGGAAGATGAGATCGACGAGCTGGAAAAACAGTACGCGGATCTGGAGGAGATCTGGCAGGCGGAAAAAGCAGCGTTGCAGGGCGCAGCCGAATATAAAGCGGAGCTGGAACAGGCTCGCGTGGAGATGGAGCAGGCCCGTCGCGCCGGCGACCTGAGCCGTATGTCCGAACTGCAGTACGGCGAAATTCCGGAACTGGAGAAGAAAGTTCAGGATGCCCAGGACCGGGAAGAACAGGCCCAAGCTGAGACACAGCTGCTGCGTAACAAGGTCACCGACGAGGAGATTGCTGAGGTGGTGGCCAAGTGGACCGGCATCCCTGTATCGAAAATGTTGGAAGGTGAGAAAGACAAGCTATTGCGTATGGAAGATGCCTTGCATGATCGGGTGGTCGGCCAGAATGAAGCTGTTGAGGCGGTGGCTAATGCGGTACGCCGCTCCCGGGCGGGGTTGTCTGATCCGAATCGACCCAACGGCAGCTTCCTGTTTCTGGGCCCCACCGGGGTGGGTAAAACGGAACTTTGTAAGGCGCTGGCCAACTTCCTGTTCGACACCGAAGAAGCCATGGTTCGCATCGACATGTCTGAGTTTATGGAAAAACATTCCGTAGCTCGGCTGGTGGGTGCCCCTCCGGGCTATGTGGGTTATGAGGAAGGTGGCTATCTCACCGAGTTAGTGCGGCGTAAACCTTACTCGGTGGTGTTGCTGGACGAAGTGGAAAAAGCCCACCCGGATGTGTTCAACATTCTGTTGCAGGTGCTCGATGATGGTCGCCTGACGGATGGCCAGGGCCGCACCGTGGACTTCCGTAATACTGTGGTGGTGATGACATCCAACCTGGGGTCTGATCTGATTCAGAAGCTGGCAAGCTCTGATGCCGAATCTGCTAGTGATTATGAGGCGATGAAATCGGCGGTGATGGAGGTGGTGGGTAATCACTTCCGCCCGGAGTTCATCAACCGAGTAGATGAAACCGTGGTGTTCCATCCGCTGGCCAAGGACCAGCTCAAGGGCATTGCGTCCATTCAGCTGGATTTCTTGCGCAAGCGATTGGCGGAGCGGGAAATAGGCCTGAAACTGAGTGATGCGGCGCTTGATAAGCTGGTAGATGCCGGTTTCGACCCCGTCTACGGGGCGCGTCCGCTTAAACGGGCTATCCAGCAACAGCTGGAGAATCCGCTGGCTCAATCGCTGCTGAAAGGCGAATACGTCCAGGGTGATACCATTAATGTAGAGGTGGAAGACGAGCGGTTTACCTTTAGGCGTTAAATCAAGAGACGTCGTTTGGGTAAACAAAAACCGCCGGCACGATGATGTCGGCGGTTTTTTATTGGTGTAAACGGCTCTCCTAGCGAGCCTCGCACTTCTCCAGCGCGCTACGGGTGTTTTCCACCATCTGGTCTCGGGCTTCCTGATCCAGGACTTCCATTTCGCCGGTGTCCGGATTTTTACGCCGCACGGTGGGTTTGTTGGTCAGGGTTTCCAGGTTCTTGCGGTGTTGTTCGCAGCGCTCTTGTGCGACGGCATCCGGTTCTGTCTTCAGCCGTTGTTCTTCTTTGGCCTGAGTTGCTGCAGTTTCTTTTGCTTTTTCTGCTGCGCTGCGCTTGGCCTCAAGGGCTTCGATGGCCTCGCCCTGATCCGAACTGGCATTGGCGCGGGTGTTTACTTCGGTCGCATTCGTCCCCTGTGGAGCCTGGGCGTCGTAATGGGTGACGCCTTCGTCGTCCACCCATTTATAGAACTTGGCCGCCGGGCTCAGGCTGGAAAGGGCAAGCAAGGCGCCGCCGAGAAACAGGCTGAATTTTGTCATCATGTCAGTCTTCTTATGATTTCGGTTGATCTATCAGACTTTAGCATGACGTGAGAAAGGGATTTTCTGCAACCTAAAGTCGACCAAGGGCTTTGATTGGCCGCACATTTCTGCCAAAATTATGGCTTTCCGGAGATCGGGACCCGCATTCGCTTACCGGCGTGTGTGAGGCCGGGACCCGGGGCACCGTTACCGCGATGTCCTGCCAGCAGTACCACTGCACTCTCGTCCCGCTGTGGGAGCCTCCGGAGGTTTCTCATTCCTAAAGCGGGAGTATTCCCTTTCAGGTTTGCAGATCTTCCGTGAAGTCCTCCCCACTGTGTTCTTGTCGGCCACCTCCGACTAGGCTCAAAGCACCTAACTACGGTGCTTTTCGCAGGCAGCAAGCAATTAACACCGTCCCGCTGCGTGGCAGTGGGTTGTATGCATTCAAATTTGAGGTAGCAACCGTGGAAATGTTATCCGGCGCGGAAATGGTGGTCCGTGCGCTGCAAGACGAGGGAGTGGAGTACATCTTCGGGTATCCCGGAGGGTCCGTACTGCACATTTATGATGCCCTGTTCCAGCAGGACAAGGTCAACCATATTCTGGTTCGCCATGAGCAGGCGGCCACCCATGCGGCCGACGGCTACGCCCGTGCCACCGGCAAGGCCGGTGTGGTCATGGTGACGTCCGGGCCAGGGGCGACTAATGCGATTACTGGCCTGGCCACGGCCTTCATGGATTCGATTCCCATGGTGGTGTTGTCCGGGCAGGTGCGTTCTGACTGGATTGGCGATGATGCCTTCCAGGAAACGGACATGATCGGTGTGTCCCGTCCGGTGGTGAAGCACAGCTTCATGGTTCGTGATGCCAAAGACATCCCCGAAATCATGAAGAAGGCCTTCTACATCGCCACCACCGGCCGTCCCGGCCCGGTTCTGGTGGATATTCCCAAGGATCAGACGGCACCGAACGTCAAGAATCCCTACGAGTATCCCAAGAAAGTGAAAATGCGCTCTTACTCTCCGGTGAGCCGCGGCCATTCCGGACAGATCCGTAAGGCGCTGGACGAGTTGATGAAAGCCAAGCGCCCGGTGATTTATGCCGGCGGTGGCGTGGTGCAGGGCGAAGGCAGCGAGCTGTTGACCCAGTTGGCCCACCGGCTTAATTTCCCGGTGACCAATACCCTGATGGGACTGGGGGGCTTCCCCGGTACCGACCGTCAGAACGTGGGTATGCTGGGCATGCACGGCACCTATGAAGCCAACATGACCATGCATAGCTCTGATGTGATTTTGGCAGTAGGCGCTCGTCTGGATGACCGGGTGACTAACAATGTGAAGAAGTTCTGCCCGGGCGCCAAGATCATTCACATCGATATCGACCCGGCGTCCATTTCTAAAAACATCATGGCGCACATCCCCATCGTGGGCCCGGTGCAACAGGTGCTGGAAGAGATGCTGGCGGCGCTGGATGAGCACGGTGGCGAGCCGGACCGCAAGGCGCTGGAGCGCTGGTGGGAAGAGATCGACGGCTGGCGCAAGGTACATGGGATGCGTTATGAGACCAACGAAGATGGTCCCATGAAACCACAGCAGGTAGTGCAGGCGTTGTACAAGGCCACCAAGGGTGATGCCTATGTGACTTCCGATGTGGGCCAGCACCAGATGTTCGCGGCCCAGTACTATCAGTACGACAAGCCTCGCCGCTGGATCAACTCCGGTGGCTTGGGGACCATGGGTTTCGGCTTGCCGGCGGCCATGGGTGTGCAGTTTGCGTTCCCCGAAGCGACGGTGGCCTGTGTGACGGGCGAAGGCTCCATTCAGATGAATATCCAGGAGCTGTCTACCTGCCTGCAGTACGGCTTGCCGGTGAAAATCATCAACATTAATAACCAGGCGCTGGGCATGGTTCGCCAATGGCAGGACATGCAGTATGGCGGCCGTCACAGCCAATCATACATGGAGTCCCTGCCGGACTTTGTCAAGCTGGCCGAATCTTATGGTCATGTAGGCATGAAGATCACCAAGATCGAGGATCTGGACGGGGCCATGGATGAAGCCTTTGCCCTGAAAGACCGTTTGGTATTCATGGATATTTATGTTGATTCCACCGAGCACGTATACCCTATGCAGATTGCAGACGGTTCCATGCGTGATATGTGGTTGAGCAAGACGGAGCGGACCTGATGCGTCGAATTATTTCTATTCTGATGGAAAACGAGCCAGGCGCACTCAGCCGGGTAATCGGTCTGTTCTCCCAGCGGGGGTACAATATTGAAACCCTGTCGGTAGCACCTACGGAAGACAGCACCCTGTCTCGCCTGACGCTGACCACTCACGGTAATGATCTGAAGATCGAACAGATTACTAAGCACCTCAACAAGTTGATCGAAGTGGTCAAGCTGGTGGACCTGACAGAAGGCGCGCACATTGAGCGCGAGTTGATGCTGATCAAGGTGAAGGCTACCGGTGCTCAAAGGGCTGAAGTAAAGCGGTCGGTGGATATCTTCCGTGGCCAGATTGTGGATGTGACCAGTACGGTGTATACCATTCAGCTCACCGGTGCATCAGACAAGCTGGACGCCTTTATTGGTGCGATTGGGGAAACCCAGGTGCTGGAAGTGGTGAGGTCCGGGGTGTCCGGCATTGCCCGTGGCGAGAAGGTATTGAGTTTGTAGCCGTGCTTGGCGGCTAACGCTGAATGCCAGATGCAAAAGCCGCTCTTCGGAGCGGCTTTTTTGTGTTCTTCATGATAGCAACATAAAAGTATTTAGAATCGATTCACGGAAAAGCGCACGGCCTAATCGGCCGCACCAAGGAAAGGAGAGTCGCTATGGCGTTTGATTATGGGTCCATTGATTTGGGGCTGCGGAACCCGTTTAAAAAGGAAGGCTTGGTTACTGCGGTAACGGGTGGGCTGAGTGCCTGTGTGGGACTGGCTGTGCTGCTGATAGCGGCGGCAACGGTGAAGGAAAATACCGTGGCGGGCTGGATTTATATAGTGTTTGCGGTAGTGCTTCTAGGGGGCGGGGTTCGCGCCTTGAGTGGGGGTGCTTTTGCCATGTTGCGCTATTTTGTAGGTCGTAACCATCCCACTTCGCTGGCCTATAATTACAGCCCCTCGGAAAGTAGTACTGCGCAGGAAGAGGCCCGTTATGTGGGCTACAAAGGCAGTACGCTAGAAGAAATGTTGATTGGTCGTAAGAATCCCACTTTTGTGGAGCCAGAAGGGTTTCTGGCGCGCGCGCTGCACAGTCTACTTCCTAAGCTGTTGTTCATGCCGTACCCCATTCGTAACCTTGGGCAGCGTTTATTTGGCGCCTGGGTGAAAACAGCAGTGGCTATCATGGCGTATCTGTTTGTGGCGTTTGTCACGCTGGCCGGTTTTGTCGGTGATATGGGTACCGTTATCTTCCCCCTCTATTCAGTAGTCTTGAGCGTTTATGTGATTGTGCTGTGGTGGAGAACCGGCCGCGCTATTGCTCGACATCCTGAACGGCAGGTGGAGTCCATGGGCGGTAGCGACCTGGTTATGGTGATAGCGGTGTCTATTGTGTTACCGGTGATGGTGGGTCTCATGCTGGGCTCGGTTTCCCAAGTGGGCAATGTGGGTGTTCAGCAGTGGCAGCAGTGGATTAGCGTGCTCGACGGCCTTTATCCGCTAACGTATTTATTGGTGTCATTGCTGTTTGCTGCAGTGGCTAGTGTGGGCATTTATCAGCTGCTTCGTCGTCGTTTGGCGTTGGCGAATCCGGTGTCGGAAGTGTCTGAGTTGCGGGAAAATTGGCAGGAGTCGGTGCACCCCAATGAAATTTTTATCAACCTAGACAACCTGGTTATGGCCAACCGTCGTTATAAGGAAGTGCCTAACCGGGTGTATCGAGAACTGGACCCGCAATTGGTTGAGCAGGTGGAAGGCAAGGGAGGATTCAAGGGCGAGATGATCCAGGAAATCCAGCCGAAAGTGAAACCGATGGACTTGGGGGTAAGTTTTGACAAGGTACGAATGGCCCTGCTCTTAGGGGGCAATGTTTTAGTGCTGATAGCGACAGGGCTAACCCTGTGGTTAGCGTTTGCGACGGTGGACCTTTACGAGGCTTTGGCCCAGCAAGGCGTATCGGTGGGAGCGTTGCTGTCTGGTGATAGCAGTGCACTGTCGTTGCCTGTGAATTTACTGGTGTGGGGCGTTATTTTTAGAGCTTTCGCAGCGCTGCTGCGCGGAGCTGCCCACTTGTTTTTTTCTGAAATGCAGTTCGAATCGGTGATGATTTACTTCAAGTGTGAAGGTACATTTACGGAGTCGAAAATGTCCACGGGCACGGGCATCCATGATAGTACTCGTTCAGAAAATACCTTAATACGCAGCAGCATTACGCCCTGGATTGTGGTTTCAAGATTGGTGACGTCCACGTTCGCAGCCACGGGTATGCGTAACCTTGAATTCCCGCGTTACGTGATGGAAATGCATAAGGCTCCAGAAGCGTTAGCCTCAATTCGGGCTGATGTGGTCACTTTCTTGAAGGATCGCGAGTCCATCGCGTCGATTACCAGTGAGAGAGACTTGGGTAATGCATCGCAAATTTATCAGCTCAATCAGCAAACTCGAGCTCAGGCGTCCCTGCCGACGGCGGGAGCTGATGAGGACGCTGCCGGGTATCTGCGCCAGGAGCAGGCAGCGGACGAGGCCGAAGCGAAGCCTGGCAATGGCGGCACCGCGGGAGATGAGCCGGTGCCGTAACACGCCTTGCTCGGTCTCCCTCCGGAAGCGGCTCCGAGAGTGAGCTGCTTTTTGTTGTCTGGCGTCAGGTATCACCTAATTGTGACCAAAACGCATTAATGAGCGGTTCTTCCTGGCGCCGCTCTTGGGCAAACAGCCCCACTTCGTAAGGTGCAAGGGCGGGCTGCACATCCAGTGGCCGGGTGCGTCCGGCCAGCGGGCTGTTATCCAGCACAATCTTCGGCACCACGCCCACCCCAAATCCTAGGCTGACCATACTGACGATGGCTTCGTTGCCGCTGACCTGAGCATAGATATGCGGCTTGGCGCCAAGCTGGCGAAACCAGCGATCCACCCGTTCCCGTGCCAACCCTTCCTCCGAGAGAATCATGGGAATGTCTTTCCAGTCCGCTTGGGTGGCTACACCGTTGAGCCGCTCCGCCAACTGGGTTTGTCCGGCCTGGGCGATAAACAGCAAAGGGGACCGGGCAATGGGCCTAAAGGCGATGCCGCTGGGTAGGTGGTCAGGGCGTGCGCCGATCGCGATATCCTCTTCGCCCTGCTGGATGCGCTGTACGGCTTGAGCCGGGTCGCCAGTATGCAGTTTGAGTTCGATACGAGGGTATTGGTGCCGAAAGCTGCTGAGTAGATCGTAGAGAAAGCTATAGCTGGCGGTCACTGAGCAATACAGACGCAGCTCACCCTGCAGAATGCGGCGATCTTCCTGTAATGCATGGCGCAGGCCATCCCAGCGCATCAGTGTGTCGCGGGCATATTCCTGGAAGCGTTGGCCTTCTCGGGTCAGGGTAACGCTGCGGTTGTCACGGTAGAACAACGGCACGTTCAGTTCTTCTTCCAGCTGCTGAATGGTACGGCTGAGTGTGGAAGGGCTAACGTGGCACATGGAGCTGGTGCGCCCAAAGTGCAGGGTGTCGGCTAGGGTCAGGAACAGCCGCAGGGGTTTGGTGTCCATCAGGTATCCGCTTGCTGCTGAAGGAGTGAGGCGCTTGCTGTGTTGCAGAATAAGGAACGTGGTGTTTCAAATATATCATTTTACGCAATGATGTGAATCCCCTAAAGTACCGGCCCATCAGGCTGGTGCTTTATGTGTATCGGGCCTTTACCTTTTTCTTCTATTTATAAAGAGTCAGAGCTATGAGCATGCAAGTGTATTACGACAAGGATTGCGACCTTTCCATTATCCAAGGCAAGAAAGTAGCCATCCTCGGTTACGGCTCTCAAGGCCATGCCCACGCCTGTAACCTGAAAGATTCCGGTGTAGACGTCGTTGTCGGGCTGCGTGCAGGCTCTACCTCCATTGCCAAAGCGGAAGCCCATGGCCTTAGCGTAACTGACGTACCCTCCGCCGTTGCCGCCGCTGACGTGGTAATGGTGCTGACGCCTGACGAGTTCCAGGCGCACCTGTACAAGTCCGACATTGAGCCGAACCTGAAAGACGGCGCCACCTTGGCCTTCGCCCACGGCTTTGCTATTCACTACAATCAGATCGTACCGCGTGCGGACCTGGATGTGATCATGATCGCTCCTAAAGCGCCGGGCCACACTGTGCGCACCGAGTTCACCAAGGGTGGCGGTATCCCCGACCTGATCGCTATTTTCCAAGACGCGTCCGGCAGCGCTAAAGAACTGGCTCTTTCCTATGCCTGTGGTGTGGGCGGCGGCCGTACCGGTATCATCGAAACTACCTTCAAGGACGAAACTGAAACCGACTTGTTCGGCGAGCAGGCGGTACTGTGTGGTGGGGCTGTTGAGCTGGTGAAGGCGGGCTTCGAAACCCTGACCGAAGCGGGTTACGCGCCGGAAATGGCGTATTTCGAGTGTCTTCACGAGCTTAAGCTGATTGTTGATCTGATGTACGAAGGTGGCATCGCTAACATGAACTACTCTATCTCCAACAATGCGGAGTACGGTGAGTATGTGACGGGCCCAGAAGTGATCAACGATGAGTCTCGTGCCGCCATGCGCAATGCGCTCAAGCGTATCCAGAGTGGCGAATACGCGAAAATGTTTATTGCTGAAGGCGCGCATAACTACCCGTCCATGACTGCGGCGCGCCGTAACAATGCGGCGCATCCCATCGAGCAGGTGGGTGAGAAGTTGCGCGGCATGATGCCGTGGATTCAGGCGAACCAGATCGTAGACAAAACCAAGAACTAAGGGTTAAGAGGTCACTGAATAACTTCTTGCGCGTTGAGTATGCAAGGGGTTACTCAGAGGCTTCCTTGTCTTAGTGACCAAAAAACGCGGCTTCGGCCGCGTTTTTTGTTTGGGAGTACTGCGTTACACTAGCGCCATCATTAATGGGTGGATAACCATGCAGGATAACGACAAGACAGCAGCGACGGACACTCAAGACACCTTTGAAGTGGTTGAGGCTGAGTATCGAACAGGGACTCGCCACAAGGGCGTGTACCTGCTGCCCAATCTGTTTACCACAGCGGCCTTGTTCGCCGGCTTCTACGCCATTGTGGCTGCCATGAATGGGCATTTCGAAAATGCCGCTTTGGGGATCATCATTGCCGGTATCCTTGACGGGATGGACGGCGGGGTGGCGAGAATGACCAACACCCAAAGTAAGTTCGGGGCGGAGTATGACTCGCTGTCAGACTGCGTGGCTTTTGGCGTGGCTCCGGGGCTGGTGGCTTATGCTTGGGCGCTATCAGGACTGGGTAAGTTTGGTTGGGTGGCGGCCTTTATCTATGTGGCCTGCGCTGCTTTGCGCCTGGCTCGGTTCAATGTACAGGCGGAAAGCACGGATAAACGCTTTTTTATCGGTTTGCCCAGCCCTACCGGAGCGGGATTGGTGGCGACGCTTGTCTGGCTGGGGGCTAGTCGCGGCATTGAGGGGGCGGATATTTCCTGGCTAGTGGCCATTGTGGTTGCGGGCGCCGGTTTGCTGATGGTCTCATCAGTGAAGTACCACTCTTTTAAGGAGTTCCATATTGGCAGGGTCCCCTTCAAGATGCTTCTTGGGGTGATTATTGCTTTTGCCATCGTCTTTTTGGACCCGCCGCTAGTGCTGTTGGGGGTGGCAGTGACCTATGTGACAGCGGGTTTAGTGATGACGCTTTGGCAGCTACGTAAACAGTAGTCAGGTTCGAGATACAAAAAAGGCGCCTCCAGGGCGCCTTTTTTGTATCTGCCAAGGCAGCTTTGCTGCTGGGGTGATGAAAAAAACAAAAAACAGAGAAGACAGGGCTCGATGTTCTTTCGTGGCTATTTTGGTACAAGAGGGCTGTCGGTGAGGAGGTTGAGCCGCATAAGAAATGAGCGTTTTAGGCCGTTTTTGATGGTTTTTTATTCGTCCAGACAAAAGATGACCGTTTGATAAAAAAGACATGAAAAAAAGTGTTGACGGTCACCCGTAAATCTCTAGAATGCGCACTCCTCGACGGGGCAACGACGCGAAGCAGCGCGGTGCCACGGGTGAGACGCTCTTTAACAATCAGGCAAGCAAACGTGTGGGACCTGTTCGGGATGGGATCTTTAAGAGATTTCAGTTCTGAACGAGTCAACAAAGTTTTTGTTAATTCAGATGATGAACTG
>NZ_JBEDTY010000021.1:0-45169 GCF_040119285.1 Alcanivorax sp. | reverse complement strand
TATCGAACAAAGACTGTTGAAGAGACACAAAAAATCCGGCTTCCAGTGAATGAAAGCCGGATTTTCCAAGGCCCTGCTTTAGACCGCAATGCTTAAGTGAACAGCATTACGCCTTGTGCGGGCTTTTTTGTGGGTGGAATTTCCTCAGTCGTCTGAGGGAGATTCCGTTTGTTGCGCCTTGGCAGCGGCTTCCTGAGCAGCGAGCTGCTCACGGCGGCGTTGGCGCGGGTCGTTGCTGGCCCGGCCCTGTTCCGCGGCAGCAGGCTTGGCTTCTGCTTTGACGGCTTTCACTTCGGTGGCACGGCTGGGTAGTTCATTGCTGGCCGGTGCCGGTTTGGGCTTTTCTTCTACCTTAGGCGCCGGAGCGGGCGCGGTAGGTTTGTAGCCTGGAGAGCGCGGGTCATTGCTGGCACGGCTTGGTGCTGCCGGCTCGGTGGCAGGTGTATCCTGTTTGGCCGCGATCGGTTTCTCCTCCGACTTATTTTCTTCAGCTGACTTGTTGGCCGCAGCTGGAGTTTGGGTCGGTGCGGCTGTTGCCGGTTGAGCGGCTACCGGAGCGGCGTTGGTGGTTGCCGCTTGCTGTGGCGCAGAGGGCGCCGGCTTGTCGTCAGTGCCGGCCGCTTTGGGGGCATCAGCCTTGGGCTGTTGAGGCGTGCTGTCGGCGGTCGGTTTTTCTTGCGCTGGAGCAGCTGCAGCAGTGTCGCTGGTTACCGGCTGAGCGCTGGGCGCTTTGTCATCATCGGCTTTTGGCGCGGCGGGGGCCTTGGTGACGGGGGCTTGTTCAGCAGCGGGTTGTTGCGGCTTGGCCGGAGCAGTGGTTTGTTCCTGCTTCGGTTCAGCTGCGGCTTGGGGCTTGTTGGCAACGGGCGGTGACTCGTTCACCGATGCAGTCTTGTCTGTCGCTGCCTTTTTGGCGGTATCGTCGCGCTTCGCTTGCGCAGAAGGCTCCTGCGCGGGTACCAGCTTGGTAGGCGGGTGACCTTCGTCATCCACAGGTGCCGGCTGTTCGTTGCGTGGCGGCTTGGGGGCCGCGGTGCGTTGAGCTTTGGCCGGTTGAGCTACGCCACCATCGCTGTTGCTAGCTTTGTTGGGGCGCTGTCGCTCACGCAGGGGACGGTCGTCCTTGGCATCGGTGCGGCGGGGGGCTTTCGGCCCCTTGTCGCTGCTTTTGTTTTCGACACCGTCAGCGGCGTTATCCTGTTTACGGGTACGCGGCTTGCCGGCGTCGCTTACCTTGTTATCAGGCTTGTTGTCGTTACGGTTACCGTTTCGGTTGTCACTGCGACCTTCGCCACGGCTGTCGTTGTTGCGATTGTTACGACGGTTGTCATTGCGACCACGGCGCTCGTTACGGTTGCCGTCATCCTTGGTATCGCCTCGGCCATCGTTGCGGTTGTCGGCAGAGCGATTGTCCGCTTGGCGGTTATCATTCTTGCGACCGCTATCTTTGTCGTTTTGACGCTTGTTGCGGGTGTTGCGATTGTCGTTATCACCGGCTTTGCCGCCGTCACGCTTGTTGCGGTTGTCGTTCTTAGCGCGGTTATCGCTGTTATTACTGTCGTTGCGGTTGCTGCCGCCACGGCCACGATTGTTTTGTTGCTGGCGAGGCTTGTTGTCGCCTTTGCGTTGGGGGGCTTCTTTCTTCGCCTTGGCTGGTTTGGGTTCGGCGGTGAAGACTTGAGCCAGCCAAGAGAATAGGCGGGCAAGTAATCCCAGATTTTGCACCTGCGCAGTCGGGGCAGCGACGACTGGTTTGGGCGGCGGCGGGGCAGTATCCGGTGCCATTAGTTTGACGGCCGGCTCTTGGGTTTTAATTTCGGTGTCTTGAGCGGAGGCAATATCTGCATCCTGGGTGCCTTCCAGCAGATCCATCTCATGGCTAAGCTGGGTGGACGTTTGGTCATCTCGGATGCGCTCCACTTCAAAGTGGGGCGTGTCCAGGTTCTGGTTGGGGATAATGACCACGCGCACTTTGTGGTTCTTCTCAATGGCGCGTAGCGGATCACGCTTTTCATTGAGTAGGTAGGTGGCCACGGCTACCGGTACTTGGGCTTGGATTTCGCCAGTGCGCTCTTTCATCACCTCTTCTTCGATAAGACGAAGGATGCTCAGCGCCAGGGATTTCACATCACGGATGTGGCCTTGGCCATCACAGCGCGGACAAACGATACTGGACGTTTCACCCAGGCTCGGGCGCAGGCGCTGACGGGACAGCTCCAATAAACCAAACCGGGAGATGCGGCCCAGCTGGATGCGGGCACGGTCTGCTTCCAGGGCATCGCGCATGCGGTTTTCCACGTCGCGCTGGTTGCGTGCCGGGCCCATATCGATGAAATCCACCACGATCAGGCCGCCAATATCACGCAGGCGCAGTTGGCGGGCAATTTCTTCCGCTGCTTCAAGGTTGGTCTGCAGAGCGGTTTCTTCGATGTCCGCGCCTTTGGTGGCGCGGGAGGAGTTGATGTCGATGGACACCAAGGCCTCTGTCGGGTCGATCACGATTGAGCCACCGGAAGGCAGCTTCACTTCTCGCTCAAAGGCGGTCTCGATTTGAGACTCAATCTGGAAACGGGAGAACAGCGGGGTCTCGTCGTCGTACAGTTTGATTTTGTGCTGGAAGTCCTGCATTACCTGCTGAACGAAACCTTGGGCTTCATCATAAACTTTCTTGGAATCGATCAGGACTTCGCCGATATCCTTGCGCAAGTAGTCACGAATGGCGCGGATGATAACGTTGGATTCCTGATAGATCAGGAAAGGTGCCTTGCGATCCTGGGAGGCATCGTCGATGGAGGTCCACAGTTTCAGTAGGTAGTTCAGGTCCCACTGTAACTCCTCAGCACTGCGGCCCAGCCCGGCGGTGCGCACGATAACGCCCATTTCGTCGGGGATGGTTAATGCGCCGAGAGCTTCTTTCAGCTGTGCGCGCTCTTCCCCTTCGATACGGCGGGAAATGCCGCCGGCGCGAGGGTTATTGGGCATTAGCACCAGATAGCGGCCAGCCAGGCTGATAAAGGTGGTGAGGGCGGCGCCTTTGTTGCCCCGCTCTTCTTTGGCCACCTGCACAATGACTTCTTGGCCTTCCTTGATGACTTCCTTGATGTTAATGCGGCCCTGGATGTCCTTGGGGTCTTTTTGGAAGTATTGGCGGGAAATTTCCTTGAGGGGAAGAAAGCCATGGCGTTCGGCGCCAAAATCCACAAAGGCTGCTTCCAGAGAGGGTTCTACACGGGTGATCTTGCCTTTATAAATGTTGGCTTTTTTCTGTTCCCGCGTGCGGTGTTCGATATCCAGGTCATACAGACGTTGTCCGTCGACCAGTGCCACCCGTACTTCTTCAGGGTGAGTGGCGTTAATAAGCATACGTTTCATGGTGTTACCACAAGTTTGTGGTGGCATGAGGCAGGGCCGGGTGTAACCGGTAGCAGACCAGGGGGAGTGCTATTGCAGGCATGTCACGGGTCGGGCGCACGCTGAGCGTGTGAATCGCTTTCCTTGGTGATCGTATTGCCTGAGTTAGCGGCTCTCCGAGTTGTGTGCAATGTTTAGTGCGTAATCATGCTGGCAGTTGGCCAGTCTGTAATGCTTCACGCGATTGCCGTGGTTATCATCACACAGCAATGTGTAAACTCTTGTCTGTCTGTTTTCCAGGTCGTTTGACCAGCGCTGCAGGCCACCATCGTTAATGTTCAGGGCCCGTTTTCGGGCGCTGTAAATGGGTCTTCTGCAGCGTAAGCCCAGCTCCGTGTCGGGTATTTCCCGTGTGGAAGGTGGGCCTGACGCTTTTTCTGCGACCGTGTGGCGGGCTCTGTCTTCATCGGCTGTAGCCGGAGAGGGCCGAACGGCGAATGTTCGCTGCGCGTCACCGTTGCCTATTTCAGGTCGACGCTTGACTATAGCAATAAAAGGTCAGTGGGATCAATCGGATAGATTGCTGGTATCGTTTGGTCAGATGCAGACATTTCCTCCGATCGCGCTTAGAATCGCGCCATGTCAGAAGATACCCCCGCAGCGAACCGGGTGACGTTTGTCACCATTGATGAAGGCCGGCACGGTCAGCGCCTGGATAATTTCCTGTTTACCCACCTTAAAGGTGTGCCCAAGTCTCGGGTTTACCGGATTATCCGGGCCGGAGAGGTGCGGGTTAACAAGGGGCGAGCCAAGCAGACCACCCGGCTGTGTACTGGCGATGTGGTGCGTGTTCCGCCCATTCGCACCAGTGAGTCCACCGCACCCGCGGCGGTGAGTGAGGGCTTGGCTGAGCGCCTGCGCCGGGCCTGTGTCTATGAAGATGATCAGTTATTTGTCTTCAATAAACCTGCGGGCTTGGCGGTGCATGGAGGCAGTGGCGTCAGTCTGGGCTTGATTGAAGCGTTGCGGGTGATGTACCCGCAAGAACGGGAGCTGGAGCTGGTGCACCGGTTGGACCGCGATACCAGTGGTTTGATCATGGTGGCCCGTCGACGCTCGTTCCTGCGTAAACTGCAGCGCTTGATGCAGGGCGGCCAGATTGAAAAACGTTACTGGCTTCTCTGCCAAGGATTTAAGGGCAAGGAGCGCACGCTGGATGCGCCCCTATTGAAAATGATGAATGGCAATGAGCGTATCGTTAGAGTGTCCCGTGAGGGCAAACCCTCTGTGACGCATTTTCGTCTCCTTGAGCGGTTTGCCCAGGCGCAGCTGGTGGAAGCTACCCTGGAAACTGGCCGCACCCACCAAATTAGGGTGCATAGTCAGTTTGGGGGCTTTGCATTGCTGGGTGATGGCAAGTACGGCATCGCTAAAGGGGAGGCGTTGTTGGCTGAAATTGGCCGCCGCCGGCTCTGCTTGCATGCCCGGACTCTGGTTTTTGTGCACCCGAATACGGGTAAAAGGCTGACGGTTACCGCGCCGCTGGATGATGACTACGAGGCCATTTTGACTGCCCTGAGGAGCAAACCATGAGTGTTGTTCGCCCCTACGACCTGGTGATTTTTGATTGGGATGGCACAGTGATGGATTCCACGGGGCGCATTGTCAGCTGCATGCAGCTGGCAGCGGTGGACATGACGTTGCCGTCATTGGCTGATTCGGTAGTTTGCAGCATTATTGGCTTAGGGTTACCGGAAGCCATCGCCACACTCTATCCCCAGCTGGATGATGCTGGCGTTGTGGCCATGCGTGATCGTTATGCGTTTCATTTTATTGCCGCTGAGCAGACACCCAGTGCCCTTTATCCGGCTGCTGAGCAGGTTTTGATTCACCTGCGTGAGCAGGGTCTTAAGCTGGCAGTGGCAACCGGAAAGAGTCGCATGGGGCTGCAGAGGGTGTGGGGCAATACCGGTCTGGAACGTTATTTTGACGCTTCCCGATGTGCCGACGAAAGCCATTCCAAGCCGCACCCGGCCATGGTGCTGGAACTGCTGGAGGCGATGGCGGTGCCTGCTGAGCGGGCCGTGGTGGTGGGTGATACCACCTATGATCTGGAGATGGCCCGTGCTGCGAGGGTAGACCGCATCGGGGTGAGTTATGGTGCGCATCCGGTTGAGCGGTTGCTTCCATGCGAGCCCTTGGCCGTGATCGATCGTTTGGACCATTTGTTGCCGCTAGTGGGGTTGGCGGCGTCTGAATTTGTAATGGAGAGTGTATGAGTATGAATAATCAGCCGTCTTCTCAGCCCCCTCAGAATGAGCGGGAATGGAAGCTGATAGAGAAATTGCTGGGCCAGGCTCAAGATGAGCAGCGTAAATCCCGCCGTTGGGGTATTTTCTTCAAAGCCCTGACCTTTGTGTATCTGTTTACCTTGTTGGTGATAGTGATTCCGGGCAAAACCGGTTCTGCTGTCACCATGGCGGAAGCCCATGTGGGGATCGTAGATGTGAACGGCGTGATTGCGCCGGATCAGGAGGCCAGTGCGGACTTGATCGTCACCGGCTTAACGAGAGCCTTTGAAGCGGAAAACACCACCGCCGTTCTGTTGAAGATCAACAGCCCGGGTGGCTCACCAGTACAATCTAACCAGGTGTACAACGCCATCAAGCGGCTGCGGGCTGAATACCCGGAAAAGAAACTGTATGCGGCGATTACCGATGTGGGCGCCTCTGGGGCGTACTTTATCGCCTCCGCTGCAGATGAAATCTATGCGGACCCGGCCAGCATCGTAGGTTCCATCGGCGTGATCATGGCTGGCTTTGGGCTGGAGCAGGCGGCCGACAAACTGGGTGTAGAGCGCCGAGTGTTTACCGCTGGCGAAAACAAGGACTTGATGGATCCTTTTTCACCGGTGCAGCCGGCCCATCGCAAGCACGTACAAACCATGCTGGATGATATTCATCAGCAGTTTATTGCGGCGGTGAAGAAGGGGCGCGGCAATAGGTTGAAAGTTGATGGCCATCCGGAATTGTTCTCCGGCTTGTTCTGGACTGGCGAACGGGCTGTGGATTTGGGCCTGATTGATGGCCTAATGAGTCCGGGGCAAGTGGTTCGCGAAGTGGTGGGCCAGGAGGAGATGCTCAACTACAGCGCCAGCCGCTCTCCTATGGAAGAGTTTATTCGCCGTTTTGGGGTTTCCATTGGCGAAGGCGTGGCTGCGCAGCTGGGGCTGAGTGCATCGCCGGTGATTCGTTAATCATAATAGCGAGAAACGAGAAGAGACGCGTTCCGAACCCGGAGGGCGTTCGGTTCTCGCCCCTTTCCTTTATAGGGGCAGCTGGACGCCTTCTGCAGCCAGAAATTCGGTTAATATAATTAAAGGCAGGCCTACCAGTGTATTCGGGTCGCGTCCTTCCAGGGCTTTGAACAGCACAATGCCGAGGCCCTCGGATTTGAAGCTGCCAGCACAATTCAGGGGCTGTTCGAGCTCCACGTAGCGTTCAATCTGCGCCGGTTTTAAGGTGCGGAACTGCACATGGAAAGGGTCACAGACCACTTGGCTACGGCCAGTGGCGGTATTGAGCAGGCACAAACCCGTCAGGAAGCTGACCCGCTGGCCGCTGGCGGCGCTGAGTTGACGAATAGCCGTGTCGCGGTCCCCGGGTTTGCCCAGTACTTGATTACCTATAACGGCAACTTGGTCGGAGCCGATAATCAGCGTGTTCGGGTGCTGGTCTGCGAGGGTCAGCGCTTTTTCCCTAGCCAGGCGCATGACCAAGGCGGTAGGGCTTTCATCCTCATGCCGGGATTCGTCGATATCCGGGCTCTGGTGGATAAAATCCAGTTTCAGCTTGTCTAATAGTTGGCGCCGAAACGGCGATGAAGAGGCGAGTAACAGGGTGGGTGTCTGGTCAGTCATGGGGGTCTCCGCGCTTTGCGGGGGCAAGTGTAAGGATTATTTTTTCATGACGCACGAAAAACCCTGTTGACTCAGGTGTTTAGTGCCTCACATTAACTTTGACAGCGGGGCCTCACGGCCCTAGAATTGCGCGCTTATGTTTTCAGGGCAACTGCCACAGTTCCTCGATCCTCGCAAATATGCGGATCAAGGTCGCATCGTTGAAGGCCAGCTTACCGTTGGAGACCTGCCACGCCTGCAGGAATACCGCGATAGTTTGGACCAGCCAGTAGCAATATCGCTGGCGTTCGATCGTGATGATGAGGGGCATCGGCGTATCGAGGGCGAGGTTAGCACCGTATTGGTGCTGCCATGTCAGCGCTGCCTGGAGCCCGTGAGTTATTCCATCACTGCCCATATTGATGTGGCGTTGGTTTGGAATGAGGATCAGGCCAAGGCATTGCCGGAGCGATTGGACCCTTGGTTGGTTGGCGAAGAACGCATGGTTCTTACCGACCTAATCGAAGAGGAGCTGTTGCTGGCTATGCCTCTGGTGGCTCTGCATGACCCTTGCCCGACAGCTTTACCGCAGGACAGCGGTGAACCTGAGAAACACGAAAACGCGGATAATCCTTTTGCCGTGCTGGCCAAATTAAAAGGTCAAGGCAAGTAAATTCAGGCTGAATAAACGCCCGAGGAGCTCGAAATGGCTGTTCAAAAGAACCGTAAAACCCGTTCCAAGCGCGGTATGCGCCGCTCTCATGATGCACTGACCGCCCCTGCGCTGACTGAAGATAGCAACACTGGTGAAGTGCACCGTCGTCACCACATCTCTCCGGATGGCATGTACCGTGGCCGTCAGGTGATCAGTCAGGGTGACGCTGACGACGAATAAGTTGTATGAAAACGGGAGCTACGGCTCCCGTTTTTCTGTGCTCGGCTTGGTCTTGTGCTGTTTCTGTTCAGTCATGGCCTGGCTTTCGTGGCGCGCTGAAATCCTCCTCCGGGAGGATTTTTTGTAAATGGATTCATGATTGAAGGCGGGGAACATGTCACCGCCGAACGATTTTTGTCAGAATGCCTCCAAATTTGAATATAAGGAAGCAGCCCATGCCGGTTGTGACACTAGCAGTGGATGCCATGGGAGGCGATCACGGTTTGTCCGTAACAGTGCCCGCCGTGGCAGCGATGCTGTCTCGCCATGAAAACATGCACATTATCTTGGTTGGCCAACCTGAACCGTTAGCCGATGCTATGTCCCAGGCCGGTATTGCGAACCACCCGCACATTACCGTTCAGGCGGCCTCGGAGGTGGTGGCAATGGATGATCCCGTCGCCGTTGCTCTGCGGCAAAAGAAGGACTCGTCCATGCGTGTGGCCATCAATATGGTCAAGGAAGGGCGTGCCCAGGCAGCGGTCAGCGCCGGTAATACCGGTGCCTTGATGGCGGTGAGCCGTTTTGTGTTGAAAACCCTTCCAGGGATTGATCGCCCCGCTATTTGTACGGCGATTCCCACGGCCAATGGCCATTGTCACATGCTCGATCTCGGCGCCAATGTGGATTCAGAGCCCGCCCATCTGCTGCAGTTTGCCTTGATGGGGCAGGCGGTAGTGCGTGCTGTTGATGGGGTGGAGCATCCTCGTGTGGCGTTACTGAACATTGGTGAAGAAGACATCAAAGGTAACGAACAGATCAAAGAAGCGGCGAGGCTGCTGCGTGAAACCCAAGATCTCAACTATGTGGGCTTCGTGGAAGGTAATGGCATCTTTTCAGGCGAGGCCGATGTGGTGGTCTGTGATGGTTTTGTTGGTAATGTCTCGCTGAAAACCATGGAAGGTGTGGCCAAAATGATTGGCAACATGTTGCGCCAAGAAATCAAACAGTCCTGGCTGCGCAAACTAAGCGGCTTGTTTGCGTTGCCGGTGTTGATTGGGCTCAAAAAGCGCATGGACCCGGATCACTACAATGGCGCCAGCCTTGTTGGCCTGCGTGGCGTGGTGGTGAAGAGCCACGGTGGTACCAGCAAGGAAGGTTTTGCCTGTGCGCTGGAAGTGGCTCAGCTGGAGGCGCGCCGTAACGTACCGTCCTTGATTAGTGATGCACTGGGTCAGCCCGGCACTCACTAAATTATGCATCGGGGCTGGCTGGCCCCGAATGTCTATTCATACTTTGTTTCAGGCCTGATCGGACAGCGAAAGCGAAAGCCGGCATACTGCGGCCTGCCTATTTTCAAGGGGATGTTGCATGTCCAAGACAGCCTTTATTTTTCCTGGTCAGGGTTCCCAGAGTCTGGGAATGCTCAGTGAGTTCGCCGAACGTCCGGCGGTGAAGCAGACCTTTCAGGAAGCCTCTGGCGCGCTGGATCAGGACCTCTGGGCGTTAGCCCAAGAAGGGCCAAAAGAAGCGCTCAATCAGACAGAAATCACTCAGCCTTTGCTGCTGACCGCAGGCGTTGCCCTGTGGCGCTTATGGGAACAGAGCGGTGGCCCAAGGCCGAATGTGTTGGCAGGGCATAGCCTGGGTGAGTACACGGCGCTGAGTTGCGCCGGGGTCATTAATCTGGGTGATGCCGTGCGGCTGGTGCGTACTCGTGGCCAGTTGATGCAGCAGGCCGTTGGCCAGGGCGAAGGCAGCATGGCTGCCATTCTCGGGTTGGATGATGATCAGGTTCGCAACGCTTGTGAGCAGGCAGCTCAGGGCGGCGTTGTTGAGGCTGTCAATTTTAATGCACCAGGACAGGTGGTTATTGCTGGTTCAGCGGATGCGGTTGAGCGGGCTATTGCAGCCTGTAAAGAGGTTGGTGCGAAACGTGCCATGGCGATTCCGGTCAGTGTGCCGTCCCATTGTGCGTTGATGAAACCCGCGGCTGAGCAGCTTGCCGATACCTTGAGTGATACCCGTTTTCACGCGGCGGAAATGCCGGTAATAAACAATGTGGATGTGGCCATGGAAACGGATCCGGAGAAAATTCGTGATGCGTTGATTCGCCAACTTTATTCACCGGTGCGCTGGGTGGAAACCATTCAGGCACTGAAAGAGCAGGGTGTCGGTCATCTTTATGAGTGTGGCCCGGGCAAGGTTTTGTGTGGTTTGGTGAAACGCATTGACCGGGAATTGGCCGCCCGTCCGCTGGAAACAGAGGCAGCTTTCACGGCTGCTCTGCAAGGAGAATAAGCATGTCAGACAGGAAAATAGCACTGGTTACCGGCGCTAGCCGGGGCATCGGCCGGGCGATTGCCGAACAACTGATTGCGGATGGTTTTTTTGTGGTTGGCACGGCCACCACCGACAAAGGCGCCGCCGCCATTGGCGATGCGCTGGGCGAGAACGGTGCCGGCAAGAGGCTAGATGTGGCAGACAAGGCGTCGGTGGATGCCACCCTCAAGAGTATCAACGAAGAATTCGGCGCTCCTTTGGTATTGGTGAATAACGCGGGTATTACCCGCGACAACATCATGTTACGGATGAAGGAAGATGAATGGGATGATGTGATCAATACTAATCTCAATTCCCTTTATCGTGTGAGCAAGGCATGCTTGAAAGGCATGACGAAAGCGCGTTGGGGCCGGATTATCAATATTAGCTCGGTGGTCGGCACCATGGGTAACGCAGGGCAAGCCAATTACGCGGCCGCTAAAGGCGGCGTAGAAGGTTTCTCAAGGGCATTGGCCCGCGAGCTTGGCTCACGTAACATTACGGTGAATTCTGTTGCGCCGGGCTTTATTCAGACGGACATGACAGAGGCGTTGCCAGAAGCCCAGAAAGAGGCCCTGTTGCAGGGAATCCCCTTGGGCCGCTTGGGGCAGCCGGCAGAAATTGCCAGTGCGGTTGCCTGGTTGGCCAGTGATGGCGGTGGTTACGTAACCGGAACCACTTTGCACGTCAATGGGGGCATGTTTACCGGATAGCTCAAAAAGTGGGCGTCCGAACGTTTCTGGGAAAGCTGTCTAGTTGACTGTTTTTACAGAAGAAAATATTTGGAAAAACTTCAAGGAAAGGCATCCGCCCAGTCGGCTTGCAAGCGCAAACAGCGTTCACCTAGAATAGCCGCTGACAGGTGCTAGCACACCATTAATCAGGAGAGTAATACGATCATGAGCAGCATCGAAGAACGCGTAAACAAAATCATCGTTGAGCAACTGGGTGTTAAGCCGGAAGACGTAAAATCAGAAGCGTCCTTCGTTGAAGATCTGGGTGCAGACTCCCTGGACACCGTTGAGCTGGTGATGGCCTTGGAAGAAGAATTTGAAACCGAAATTCCGGATGAGGAAGCTGAGAAAATCAGCACCGTCCAATCCGCTGTGGATTACATTAAAGCTCACAGCTGAGTTCGGTTGATCGAATAACAGAAAAGCCGCAGGTTCAATGAGCTTGCGGCTTTTTTGTGGCCAGAAGATGCGAGGCGGCAAGTGACGTTTTCTTACATTACGGCAGCCAGTTACTGTGCTGCTTATAGTAATCTTGTCGCATCAAGGCCGTTGACGCCAAAATAATGGATTTGGGAGGTATCGGTGACGTCACGTCGAGTCGTTATTACAGGGTTGGGAATGCTTACGCCGCTGGGAGCTGATGTCGCTTCTACTTGGGAAGGTATCAAAGCGGGTAAAAGTGGTATTCGCAATATTGAGCACTTTGATACGGAGCCCTTTGCTACCCGTTTTGCTGGCCTGGTGCCTGAATTTGATATTTCCGAATACCTGTCTCCCAAAGATGCTCGCAAGATGGACCTTTTTGTGCAGTACGGCTTGGTGGCGGCGATTCAGGCAGTGCGCGATGCGGGCCTGGACATGGAAAAAGAAAACGCCGAGCGCGTGGGTGCAGCCTTCGGCTCAGGCATTGGTGGCCTCACCAATATCGAAGACAACCATCGCAAGCTGCTTGATTCCGGCCCGCGTAAGCTGTCGCCGTTCTTTGTGCCCGGTACTATCATCAACATGATCGCGGGTAACCTGGCCATCATGTACGGCATGAAAGGGCCGAACTTTGCCACGGTAACGGCATGTACCACCGGGACCCATAACATTGGTTTCGCCGCCCAGCAGATCACCCTGGGGCAGGCAGATGTCATGGTTGCCGGCGGTGCCGAAAAAGCGTCTTCCCCCTTGGGGGTAGGCGGCTTTGCTGCGGCCCGTGCATTGTCTACCCGCAATGATGACCCGCAGGCGGCCAGCCGCCCTTGGGACAAAGATCGCGATGGTTTCGTGCTTGCCGATGGCGCCGGTGCGGTTGTGCTGGAAGAGTACGAGCATGCCAAGGCCCGTGGTGCCACCATCTATGCGGAGTTGGTAGGTTTTGGCATGAGTGATGATGCGTACCATATTACCTCTCCGGCGGAAGGCGGTGACGGTGCCAGGCGTGCCATGGGCAATGCCCTGCGAAATGCTGGCGTTGAGCCGGAGCAGGTTGATTACATCAATGCTCACGGCACCTCCACGCAAATGGGCGATTTGGCCGAAGCGATGGCGGTAAAAACCCTGTTTGGCGATCATGCCTACAAGTTAGCGGTGAGTTCGACTAAATCCATGGTCGGGCATTTGTTGGGCGCGGCGGGGGCAGTGGAAGCAATTTTCTCTATTTTGGCCATGCGTGATTCGGTTGCTCCGCCTACCATCAACCTGGATAACCCGGATGAAGGGTGTGATTTGAACTTCGTGGCAAACCAGGCTCAGGAGCGCACCATTAACTACGCGCTGTCCAACTCGTTTGGCTTTGGCGGCACTAACGGCACCTTGCTGTTCAAGAAGGTGTAGTGTCGCTGGATCCCCGTGATCGCGGTCTCGCCTACGGCGACGGTATGTTTGAAACCGTGCGGGTGGCTGCCTCCGGCGAGGTACCATTGTGGGCGCGCCATCGTGCCCGCTTGTATGGTGGGCTACAAACGCTGGGTATCGCGCCACCCTCTGAGTCCCGATTACAGAGGGCACTGGATGCTGGCGTTGCGGCGCTAGGTGGCGAGCCGGGGGTGGTCAAGCTCACGGTTACTCGTGGCGTCGGCGGCAGAGGCTATTTGCCACCGGCATCGGCGCAGCCTACGGTGCTGTGGCAGACTGGCGCTTTGCCAGAGTGGTCTGAGCGACAACGCCGTGACGGGTTGGCACTGGGACTGTGCCAGACTCCCCTGTATCCTGATCCGTTAGCGGGCTACAAACACCTGAACCGCCTTGCGCAGGTGATGGCTCGCCGTGAAGTGGCTCAGCAAGGCTGGGACGAAGGATTGTTACTCAGCACCCGCCGTCAGCCCCTGGAAGCCACCTCCATGAATCTCTTTGCCCGTTTCGCCGATCACTGGTGGATACCGGATCTGGCGGCCGCCGGCGCAGGTGTGGACGGTGTGATGAGAGCTCATGTGCGCGATACTTTCTGCTATCGCAGTGAAAAAGTCGTCTGCGATCTGCGGCCACTGTCACAGCTGCGTACCGCCGAAGGCCTGTTTCTGTGCAACAGTGTTGTCGGCGTGCTTGCAGTGCGTAAACTGGCGCAATGGCATTGGCCGGTGTTGGCATCGGTCCGGGAACTGCAACAGTCGACAGAAACCTTTTTGGCCGGCTCACTGAAGGGCTAATAACCCCACTATGCGTAAAAAAATCCGTATTTTTGGACTGCTGGTTGTTCTATTTGTGGCAGCTGTTCCCATGGCGGGGGCGTGGGTCAGCAGCTATCTGCATCGCCCGTTACCGGTTTCTAAAATATTGACGGTGGAGGTGACCAAAGGCGCCGGGCTGAGCCGTGTGCTCTACACCCTCAAACGTGACGGCATTCTGGGTGAGGGACTTGAAGCCCGGTTTCGCCGAGTGGGGGCACGAATCTACTCCGCTTTCACCGGCATGGATGGCCGCATGCATGTGGGTGAATATCAACTCAAACCCGGTGATTCGCTGTTGGCGCTGCTGGAAAAGATCGATCGGGGCGATGTGCTGCAACGCAGCCTGACGATAGTGGAAGGCTGGAATTTCCGCGAACTGCGTGCTCGGTTGGCGTCCCTGAAAACGCTTGAGCATCGGCTGGAAGGGCTGACAGGCGAACAAGTGATGACGAAATTGGGCCGCCCGGACTTACATCCGGAAGGTTGGTTTGCACCGGAAACCTATTTTTATACCCGTGGCACTTCAGACTTGACTATCCTCGCCCGGGCGCTGGAGCGACAGGAGCGTATTCTGGACACTGCCTGGCAGCAACGGGCGAAGAATTTACCTTATGAAACACCTTATGAAGCGCTGATTATGGCGTCTATCGTTGAACGGGAAACCGGCGTGCCTGAAGAACGCCCGGAAATTGCCGGTGTATTTACCAACCGTTTGAACAAGGGGATGCGCTTGCAAACCGATCCCACCGTGATTTACGGCATGGGTGAAGCGTATAACGGAAACATTCGCCGTTCCGACCTGCGTCGTGCGACACCGTATAATACCTATGTGATTCGAGGTTTGCCGCCGACCCCCATCGCCATGCCCGGCCATGAAGCAATTTTCGCGACGGTAAAGCCGGCGACAACAGAATCCTTGTATTTTGTAGCCCGCGGTGATGGCAGCCATTACTTTTCCAAGACCTTGGTTCAACACCAAAGGGCGGTGCGTGAATACCAATTGCGACGTCGGGAAGGCTATCGGTCTTCGCCCGGAGGAGGGCAATGAGCGGCCGCTTCATCACTTTGGAAGGGGGCGAAGGTGCCGGCAAGAGCAGCAACCTGGAGTGGTTGGCAGAGACGCTTCGCGCCGCAGGCAAAACGGTAACGGTTAGCCGAGAGCCCGGTGGTACGGCGCTGGCGGAGTCGATTCGCAAGGTGCTGCTAGCCCCCTGTGACGAAGCCATGGCCGACGATACCGAATTACTGCTGGTCTTTGCTGCACGGGCGCAACATCTCGAACAAAAGATTCGTCCGGCACTAACGCGCGGCGAATGGGTTTTGTGTGACCGCTTTGTGGATGCCACCTGGGCTTATCAGGGAGCAGGCCGGGGGCTTGATAACGGCGCCATTGCCGAGCTGGAAGCCCTGGTTATTCGAGATACCCGCCCGGATATGACTGTGCTGTTCGATGTGCCGGTGGACGTGGGTATGGCACGGGCTGGCAAACGCGCCGCGCTGGACCGTATTGAGCAGGAAGATAGCGCTTTTTTTGAACGCATCCGTCAGTGTTACCTGGCCCGGGCTGCCCAGGAGCCCAACCGGTTTCGCACGGTAGACGCTAGCCAGCCGCTGGAATCGGTACAGCACCAACTGACCCGGATAGTCGAGGAGATGCTGGCATGGCCGTAACCGGTGCAAAAGTGCAGGTGCCTTGCCCCTGGCATGGAGATGCCATGGCGCAGCTGCTGGATCAGCACGCCCAGGGGCGGTTGCCTCATGCCCTTTTGCTGACCGGAGCGAAAGGCATTGGCAAGTTGCGGCTAGCGGAATCTTTGGCGCAAACATTGTTATGTGAGAAGCCCTCTGCTGGTTTGCCCTGTGGCCACTGCCAGGGTTGCCAGCTCAGCACCGCAGGCACCCACCCGGATTTGCATCGCCTTAGTCCAGAAGAGAAAAGTAAAACCATCAAGATTGATCAGGTGCGCAAGTTGGTAGGGTTTGCCACCCGCACCGCCCAATACAGCGGTTACCGCGTGGCGATTATTTACCCCGCCGAAGCCCTCAACCGCAATGCCCAGAATGCCTTGTTGAAAACCCTCGAAGAGCCAGGTGCGCAAACGTTGTTATTGCTGATCAGTGACCAGCCGACCCTGTTGTTGCCGACCATTCGCAGCCGTTGCCAGCAGCGTACCTTGCCGCTACCGGCACGGGAGCAGGCGCTACAATGGTTACAGACCCAGGTAGGAGAAAGTGCCGCCCCGTTACTGGATGCGGCTCAGGGGGCACCTTTGCAGGCGCTGGCACTGGAACAGGCCGACTGGTTCGCCGACCGGGTCCGGTTACTGGATACCCTGGTCAGCGTGGCAGAAGGGCGGCAATCGGTGGCCCAGGCGTCACCGGTGCTGGCCAAGCATGATCCCACGGAGATGGCGGGGGTGATTTATGGCTGGTTGTCGCGTTGTTTGAATCAGCGCTTTTCAGGCCAGCAAAGTGCGGATGTATCGTTGGCCCCGCTGCTGGATCGCCTTAGCAAGGCGGTGCCGCCGGCACGCCTGTTGCGGGCGGCTCAGCGGGTGCTGGAAGGCCGCCGTGCCTTGCTGTCCGGCGCCAATCCCAACAAGGATTTGCTGTATGAACAGTGGCTGTTGGTGCTGGTGGGCGTTGACGCTGCGGCGGCAGCGCACTAACCTTTAGCAAAGATTAATAATAATTTCGTAAGAGGCTAGTTCATGAAAATGCCTGGCGGTCGTAGTGGCATTCTGTCGCTGTCCATCAAAGACAAAGCGGTGCTGTATTCAGCCTACATGCCGTTCATTACCAATGGCGGCCTGTTTATTCCCACCGACAAACAATACAAACTGGGGGAAGAAATCTTCCTGCTGCTGAACATCATGGACGAAGCCGACAAGATCCCGGTGGCCGGTAAGGTGGTCTGGATTACACCGAAAGGCGCCCAAGGCAACCGAAGTGCGGGGATTGGTGTGCAGTTCTCCGACCAAGATGACACCGCTCGCGTCACCATTGAGAACCATCTGGCCGGTTCACTGGAATCAGATCGCCCTACGCATACGATGTGAGACAAGAGAGGCAACACGGCCCCACGCCCCACGCAACAACACGTTTGTGCCGCCAGGTGCCAGCAAAATCGATGAGTCCGCGGCCATGATTGGGGCGCGAACTCATCCTTTAAGCATGATGAGGTCTTGCCCGCGTGGTCGCGTGTTGCACGAAGCATGCTGCGTATCTGTTACAATTCCCGCCGTTAAAAACGTCGGAGCCTTTCATGTCTGCTGCCACTTTTGTGGATTCCCACTGTCACCTTGATCGCCTGAATCTTGACGCCCATGGTGGCGATTTTGCGGCCATGATGGCGGCCACCGCCAAAGCTGGGGTCAGTCATATGCTGTGCATTGGTGTGGATCTGGAAACCTTTCCACAGGTGCAGGCGCTGGCCGAGGAGCACGATAACGTCTTTGCCAGCGTCGGGGTCCATCCCCTTTACAAGGAATCCCGTGAACCTGCTGTTGCGGAGCTGGTGGAGCGTGCGGCTCACCCTAAGGTTGTCGCTATTGGCGAAACCGGGCTGGATTACTTCTACGCCAAGGAAGAGCGTGAGTGGCAACAACGTTACTTTATTGCCCATATACTGGCCGCTCGTGAAACCGGTCTGCCTCTGGTGGTACACACCCGTGGCGCCAAGGAAGATACCCTTGCGCTGTTGCGAGAGCATGGCGGGGGTGAAGTTCGCGGCGTGCTGCACTGCTTCACTGAAGACCTGGACATGGCGCTGCAGGCCATTGAGCTGGGCTTCTACATTTCCATTTCCGGGATTGTCACGTTTCGCAATGCGGAGGCCTTGCGCGAGTCCGTAAAACAGTTGCCCTTGGAGCGTTTGCTAATCGAAACCGATTCCCCCTGGCTTGCTCCCGTTCCTTTTCGAGGTAAGCCTAATGAGCCGCGCTATGTGGCTCAGGTGGCTGAATGTGTAGCAGAGCTGCAGGGCATCAGCCTGGACGCTCTGGCCGCGGCCACGGCGGATAACTTCTTTTCTCTGTTTAACAAGGCGCAAGCATGAACCTGTATGCAATGGTGGCGCTGGCAGCGCTAGGGGGGGGTGTGGTGGCTGCATTGCTTGCGATGTTGCTGGAACGGCGCCGAGCAGCTAATCGTGAAGCCACACTGGTGGCCGAGAAAAACGCCTTGAGTGAGCCTCTGGCCCAGGTGCCGCTGCTTAAGCAACAGCTGCAAGAACAACAGCAACGCCAGCAGCATACGGACGCGCAGTTACAGCAGTTGGGGGCCGATAGGGCCCGTCTGGAAGAACGGCTGGCTAGCCAGCAGGAAAAATTGGCATTTTCCGAACAAAATCGTAATCAGCTGAAGCAGGAATTTGAAAACCTGTCTGGGAAAGTGCTGGAACAGCGCGGTAAGCAATTGCAGGAACAACACCAGCAGGGCCTCGATGGCATGCTCAAACCTTTCCGTGAGCAGCTGGCAGACTTCCGTCGTCGAGTGGACCAGATTCACAGCGATGAAACTCGTGCTCAAGCGTCCCTTATCGAACAGTTGGGGCATCTGAAAAGCCTGAATCAGCAGATGCATGAAGATGCGCGTAATCTCACCGATGCCCTGAAAGGGCAGGCCAAGACCCAGGGCAATTGGGGTGAGATGATTTTAGAAAGGGTGTTGGAGTCTTCCGGCCTGACCCGGGGCCGTGAATATGACACTCAAGTTACGCTGAAGGATGAGACCGGCCAGAGGCGGTTGCCGGATGCCATTGTACACCTGCCGGAAAACAAGGATGTGGTGATCGACGCCAAGGTATCGTTGGTGGCCTATGAACGGCTTTCTTCTGCCTCCACGGTAGAGGAGCGAGAACAGGCATTGCGCGAGCACCTGACCTCACTGCGCAGCCATATTAAGGGCTTGGATGCGAAGGATTATAGCGGCTTGAAGGGTATTCGCAGCCTGGATTTTGTGCTGCTTTTCATTCCCATCGAGGGGGCGTTCATGGTGGCTATGGAGCAGGACTCCACGCTTTATTCTGACGCTTTTTCTCGCAATATAGTATTGGTCAGCCCAACCACATTGTTGGTGACTTTGCGTACGATTCAGAATATCTGGCGTTATGAGTATCAAAACCAGAATGCATTAGATATTGCTGATCGTGCCGGGAAAATTTGTGACCAAGTATCACTTATCGGTGATTCCATGGGCGATCTGGGTGACAAGATCGGTAAGGCGCAATCCGCGTGGGATACCACTTTCAAGCGTCTCAGTAGTGGCCGTGGCAACCTGTATCGCCAAGCTCAGCAGCTCAAGGAGCTGGGGGCAAAAGCGCGTAGAGCGTTACCGGAACCAAGCGACGATCAGCAAGATGGGATAGGTGTAATGGATCAGTCAGATCGGCAGAATTCACAGTAAAGCATAATATTATTTGCCAAAATGAAAATTACTTCATATAACTTAAGTGCACTTCAACTATGTTTAGCTTGATGGAGGGGGGCGCTAAAGGCGACACAAAGTAGGAGAAAGTGACGAGTTTTTATAGTGAAAATTAAGAGTTTTATGGTGCTATAGTGCTAGTTTTATAATATTAGAACTAGTTCACACGTAATGAAATCGCCTTAGTTAGTATGAGTGCTGTACTCAATCTAACTGAAGGTGGTTTTATGTGTCGTTTGATGTTCGCCCTGCTATTGGTAATGGGCTTGGCACAAGCGGTATCGGCGCTTGACGCTCAGCCTCGAATTGTCGGGGGAAAGGATGTAACAACCATCCGACCGTGGATGGCCGAGGTGGAAGTCAGTCAATCCGGAAACCCCGCCTATGCTGCCACGTTGTGTGGTGGGACCTTGGTGGCCCCGGGCTGGGTGCTGACAGCTGCACATTGTGTGGTGACTCCCAACGGTACCACCTTGCAAGCTGGGCAATTGTTTGTGGCACTGGGAAGTCTGGACCGAACAGAAGCAAATCCCCCTGAACGGTTGTCTGTTTCCGCAGTGCGAATCCATCCGAATTACCGCGCAGCGACCTTCCACAATGATCTGGCGCTGCTGCGGTTGTCTTCCGATAGTCAAGCGACGCCGCTGGATCTGGCTAAATCGCAAATAGTTTCTGCGCTAGCTGGTGGAAGCCACGATGAAGCGCTACAGATAATGGGCTGGGGCTCTACCTCACCCAGCGGCTATGGCCTTTCCAGTTCCCTGCGTGAAGCCAGTGTGGATTATGTGTCCAGCGGGGATTGTTCCAGCCAGTGGGGTAACTTGAGCGGTAATCAGATCTGTGCGGGTGAAATGAACCCCCAGGGGGTTGCACAGGACTCTTGCCGCGGAGATAGTGGCGGGCCGCTGGTTTACGGCGAGCCTGGGCAGCAGTGGCTGGTGGGGATTACCAGCTACGGCCATGAAAAGTGCGCCACGGCCGGTGTTCCAGCGGTATATACCCGCGTGGACCGCTATCTGGGCTGGCTTGAGCAAACTACCTCGGGAAGCCTTGTTGACCTTGAACTCACCGGCAAAACCGCTGATACCTATAACAATCCGGGGGCATCATCGATATTGCGTACTCGCATTACCAACACCAGCCAGCAGACCCAGGCCAACAACGTGGGCCTGCGAATTGCCCATAAAAAAGGACTGACGGTGCGAGTGCCCGGGCTGACCTGTGTTGCTAACACCGGTTATACCGACTGCCGTGGCAGTACCGATCTGGCCTTGGGGCAGCAAACCTCTACTTACAGTATTTCTTTTAGTAGCGACACCAATGCCCGCTGGGCTGATGAAGTTCGTGTTGAGCCGATCAGCAGCGTCTCTCATGATTACTTCGCCAGCCTGGGCGAAAGTTTCAAGCTAGTGTTCAGTAATGAGCCGGATGTGGTGCTCAGTCTGACGACCCAGCGTGGCAATGATGGCCTGGTACAGTTGAATGCCAAAGTCACCAATGTGGCGACGCATCAAGCCGCAGCGCGGGTGCGGGTGGCTTTTTCAGTGCCGTCCGGCTGGCGAGCGACGCAATTGCCAGAGAATTGTTCCGGCGTTTCTGAGATGCAATGTGGATTAGGCGATCTGGCCCCCGGGGAAATGGCATCCCAGACGTTGCTGTTAGAAGGTCAGGGTGACGACAACCTGCTGGTGCGGGTATGGACGGATAATGGTGATTATCCGGCCAGCGATAGCGTCGCCAGTACTCAACCCGCCCAGGCACGCAGCGCGTCCACGGGGGGGAGTGCCAATGGAGGTGACGGTGGCGGCGGCGGCGGTGGAGGTGGCAGTGTGTCTTGGTTGCTGCTGGCGCTGTTATCCGTGGTTTCCGTTCGGCGGCTCAACCAGTGACAAATGGCGCTGGCGTTCTGGCGCCAGCGCACCCTGATTGCCTTTCCAGGGCAGAGCATCAATTCCTTTGGGAACGGCATCCAGCTGGAAAGGTGCCTTGATAATCTCGAAATAGGGGGAGTGGTCAAAGTCCGCAGCGGTAATAGCGCGAGGTTGCAGCCTGAGCAAGCGGGCAGTGGGTTCGCTTTCCTTTACCAACGGCATTACCGGGAACTGCACAAAGCTGAAAGCATCAGCCACCACGGTGCCGCTGAGCGCTTTAATTAATTCACCGGCCCAGCGGCGAAACAGTCCGGCACGCCAGCGCAGGGGCAACAAGCGCCAAGGCAGCAGGGTCATCATGGCTAGCGCTCCCCAGGATTGGGAGCCCCCGGCACCAATACGGCTGATGGCGTAGCGCAGGACATCCTGAGCTTCATTTTCGCTTAGGCCCTGAGCCCGGCATACGCGGATCTGGCGGCCTTCCAGTGCAGACAATGGTTCTACGATAAGCCCCCGTTCCAGGCGGGCATCAATCACCAATTGGGTATCTGGTTCGCAGGGGGTGTAATCTGCGAGCAGGGCTCGCAGGGCAGGGTCGGCTACATCGTGCAGTCGCCCGATGTAGAGCACTGCGCGAGCATAGCGGCTATCACCAATCACCTTGAAAGTCCGGTCTACATTGCTGTGACCCGCCACCAGTAGCACATCACAGGATTTCAGCACCGTGCGCAGGCTTTCCAGGTCGGTGCTGGGCTGGTCTTTGAACTGCTCATCGCGCTGTAAGCGGCGGCAGATCCATTGATAAAAGGCCAGCTGTCGGTTCATGTGTGAGGCTCCGGTATCCATAACGAGGCACGTACGAGATTCAGGAGCTTACAGCAGGCCCAGAGCTTGGTCGATGACCGAATTGGTCGTGTAGAAGTGCGGTGATAAGCGAACGCCGCCGCCCCGTTCAGCACACACTGCTCCGCCTTTTTTCAGGCGTTGGAAGGTCTCGTTGGGAGCTTCGTGTGGCAAAAGGAAGGTCACAATGCCTGCCCGGCGCCCCCTGGCGGTGGGGCTAAGCAATGAAGCCCCTTTACTATGTAGTCCATCAATCAGTCGCTGTACCCGTTCCTGCAGCGCGTTAGCTACCACATCCATCCCGGTGTCTTGAAGTACCGAAAGGGAGGCATTCAGGGCATGGGCGCCAAGCATGTTTGGGCTGCCGCATTCAAAGCGTTTGGCGGTGGTAGCGGGTTGCCAGTCCTTGCGGGTGTAATTGCCCGGATCGGCCACCATGTGCCAGCCGTGCTGGCGCAGGATGAGTTGGTCCTGGACTGCCTGGCGGCAGTAGAACAGGGCGAGCCCCTCCGGGCCAAGCATCCATTTGTGACCATCGGCTACCACAAAATCTGCTTGTACCCGCTCTGCAGAAAACGGTAATGCGCCGAGTATCTGGATGGCGTCCACACAGAACAACGTACCTTGTGCCCGGCAGGCGGCGCCGATGGGGGCCATGTCCATCAGCAGGCCTGAGCCATACTGAACCGCCGACAGTGACACCAGACGAGTACGGGGCCCCATGGCGTCAATGACATTCTGTTCCGGGTTGTCGCCCTCCAGATTCACTTCGATCACGTCGACCCCTTGGTCTGCTAGGGCCTGCCAGGGGATGCGGTTGGAGGGAAATTCCTGATCGCTGATGATAATCTGGTCACCGGCATGCCATTGAAGACCCTGAGCGATAACAGATAACCCTTCTGAGGTGTTCTTCAGCAGGCTGATCTCGTCGGTACTGACGCCTCCCACCAGCCAGGCCAAACGCTCACGTAACTGCTGCTCCACTTTTAGCCAGTGCGGATAATCCCGTGCGCCGATATGTACGTTTTGCCGGGCAAACTCGCTCACCGCCGCTTGAGTGCGCTGAGGCCATGGTGCCACGGCAGCGTGGTTCAGGTAGAGCAAGCCGTCCTGTTGGGGGAATTGTGTTGCAATATCCAGCGGAGAGCTGTCTGCGTTAGCCATGTTGCCTCCATGCGATGGGCGAAAGTGAGCGGTGCTGTACACCATGACGCTATGCTAACCGGCGTTGGGTTTCCATGAACAGTATGGCCACCTTGCGTTTTGAGAGGTTGCAGTGGCGTTAGCGGATAGGCGTGCAAAAGGGAATACGTTAGAATTGCGACTGTTCAGTCCGCTACCAACGTGGGCGCAAGGAGAAATAGATGGGTGATCTGGAAAAAGCCACGCGCAAAGCACAGGAATTTCGTCAGCGAGAACGTGAGATTCTCGATGCCGCTCTGGCCCTTTTTCTGGAAGAAGGTGAAGACCGAGTAACCGTGGAAATGATTGCGGACCGGGTGGGTATCGGCAAAGGGACCATCTACAAGCATTTTGAAACCAAGAACGAAATTTACCTGTTGTTGATGCTGCGCTACGAAGAAGACCTGGCCGGGGTATTCCAACAGATTTCCGACGTGGATAATAAGGAAAAGCTGGCCCGGGAATATTTTCGTTTCCGCATTTCTGATCCTAAGCGATACCAGTTGTTTGATCGGCTGGAAAACAAGGTCATCAAGGACCACGCGCTGCCGGAGTTGGTAGAGAAACTACACAGCATCCGCAAAGCCAACTTTGCTCGGCTCACCGATATTGTGAAGGCGAGAATGGAAGAAGGATCGCTGGAAGAGGTGCCGGCCATCTATCACATTTGCTCTGCTTGGGCACTGGCCCATGGTGCGGCGGCATTGATGGAGTCACCGTTTTACCAAAAACTGATTGATGACAAGGATGACTTTCTCGACTTCCTTATTGAAATTGGTATCCGTATGGGGAACAAAGGACAGCGAGGTTTGCGATGAAACAAGCCGAGGAGCTGCTTACGCTACTGGAAAAAGCAGCCGATGATGAAACCGGCCTGCCGCCGGTGCTTCAATGGAATCCGGAACGTCATGCGGATATCGACATGCGCATCGCCCGGGACGGCACTTGGTTTTATCAGGAGTCGCCTATTGAGCGGGCCAGAATGGTGGCGCTTTTTTCAACTATTCTGTTGCGCGAAAAAGACGATTATTTTCTGATTACCCCGGTGGAAAAATTGCGTATTCAGGTCGATGATGCGCCGTTTGTGGCGACGCAAGTACAGCAAGTAGAAGAGGGTGGCACCACAAAATTAGTGTTTACCACCAATGTGGGCAGCCATGTGGTTGCCGGAGACGACCATCCTCTCTGGGTTAATACCGACAGCGAGACCGGTGAGCCTTCTCCCTACCTGTGTGTGCGTGACAATCTGACGGCATTGATTGGGCGTTCAGCGTTTTATCAGCTGGTCGATTGGGCCGAACAACAGGGCGATATCCTGCAAGTAAGCAGCAATGGCAAAACGTTCTCTCTGGGTAGCTTGGTAGACTAATCGCTGGCCTCTGTTGGTCAGTATTGTCGGGTGAGTCCCGTAGCGTAATTTTATAAGTCCCCTTTCCCTGGCTGATCAGCGAAGTGTTACGCTGATCAGCAACAGCACGGCCAGTACGATAACGGCCCCTTTCCACATTCTTAATTGCTGGGTATTACTGTCTGCCACAGGTTTGTTACTACGAACGGGGCGGCGCAGGGCATCGCGAAACTCTGCTGCATCGGTAAAACGGAGCTTGGGCTGCCGTTGTAGCGCAAGTTGCAGTACGTTGTTAATCCATAGCGGGATAAATGCATTATGGCTTTGCAGCGGTGTAAGGGGCCGGTGTGACGCTTTTTCATAGCGGCCTTGCCAAGGCAGGGTGCCGGTGAGCATTTCATGAATGATCACCGCGATGGAGAATAGGTCGCTTTGCTCGCTTGGAGTGGCGCCTTCTACCAGTTCTGGCGCGCTGTAATGCCTGGTGCCCAGAGGAATACTGGCGGTATTTTGTTCCATGCCACGACAATGGCAGCTGCCAAAATCCACAATGCGCACCAGCCCGTCAGTGTCCACCATAATGTTACCTGGCTTCAGGTCACCATGAATCACATCGGCACGGTGCAGGGCGCGCACCCCGTTGAGTAGTTGATCCGCCAAATACAGCTTTTCTTCAACCGGTGCGTCCGGGTGTTCCCTGAGCCACTGTTGCAGTGTCACACCGTCGATAAATTCCAGGTGTTGGTAAAGGCAGGACGTATTTTCGGGTAGCGGCAAGGCGTGTAATAGATGCGGGTTGCGTAGCCGGTTACCCACCCAGCCTTCCATGACGAAGCGTTCCAGTGCATCACGGTCATCTTCCAGATTGATCGAGGGTGTTTTGAGTACCGAGGCGTTGCCTTCCTTATCTTCCACCAGATAAAGGTGGCTGCGCACGCTGGCGTAAAGCTCACGCTTTACCGTAAAGCCATCAATTTTAATACCGGGGGAAAGCGGAGGGGGAAGGGGCAGGTTACCACGTTGTTTCAGCGTTTCATCGGCGCTGGCGTCCGGTAGCCCGTCGACATGCAGTACCTGACAGCTTACGTTGTCGTCGCTGCCGTTAGCCAGCGCGGCTTGCACCAATGCTCTGGCGGCAAGCTCTGGTTGGTTGGCTTCACGCAGAATGCCTTGCATTCTTGAACGGGCCAGGAAACCGTGTAAACCATCGCTGGACAAGAGATAAATATCGCCCACCTGTAAATCCACACTGCTGTAGTCCACGTCCAGCCGAGTATCCCCTCCCATAGCGCGGGTGAGCACCTGCCGGTTTGCGCCGATTCTGCGGCTGTGATCGCGAGTCAGGCATTCCAGCCTGTTGTGACGCATGCGCCATACGCGGGAATCGCCAACCTGAAAAATGTGCGCGGTGCGCGAGCGCAAAATAAGCAGAGAAAGTGTACACAGGTGGTTGTCGCCAGCCAGTGTCTGGCGGCACAACCAACGGTTCAGGGCTTCCAGTACACGTTGCGCAGAGCGCGGTACGCTCCACAACGTCGGGGTCGCGTAGTAGTCATTGATAAAACCCAGTACACAGGACTCGGCTGCCTCTCGAGCGGCGCCGGCACTGGACAGGCCGTCTGCCAAGGCGGCGACAATGCCTTTGGTACGCAGCAGTGACCCTTCCGGTACCTGCATAGCCAAGGCATCTTGGTTGTGCAGCTTGGGGCCGCTGTCACTGAATTGTCCGATCCGTACACGGGGGTGTAGGTCGGGTTCGGCCATGATGTCGGCGTTGCCAGCGGGGCCGGTGGACACTTCCATTCTTGTGCTCCTATACCGATAGCGTGATGTGAGCGGTGGCCCGGGCGGGCACAGCTTGCCGCTTACCCGGTAACAGATGTGCCTCAACTCACCTTGATGAGCTGCACCTCGCCTTTCTCATCAATTTCTGCAATGTGGCCTTTGGGTTCATCCAGGAATTGTACGGCAGCCAACGCAACGGCGGCGCTGGCGGCAATGACCAGGAAGAAAGTAGAAGGCTCCACGAAGGTCAGCACGGTAAGAAAGATCACCGCACCCGCATTGCCATAGGCGCCTACCATGCCGGCAATTTGGCCGGTGAGGCGACGCTTGATTAGCGGCACCGTGGCGAAGACCGCGCCTTCTCCAGCTTGAACGAAGAAGGAGCAGCACATGGTGGCAATGACGGCCAAGGCGATGGGCCAGGTACCGGAGATCTGGCTCATCAGTCCATAACCTACCATCAACCCGCACAACAGGATGGCCAAAGACTTTTTGCGGCCGAACTTGTCCGATACCCAGCCGCCACCGGGGCGTGCAACCAGATTCATGAACGCATAACCGGATGCCAGCAGGCCAGCGGTAACCGCAGACAAGCTGAACGTATCACTGAAGAAAAGCGGCAGCATGGAAACCACCGCCAGTTCAGAGCCAAATGTCACCATGTAAGACAAGTCGAGAATGGCCACTTGCTTGAAACTGTAGCGATCGTGTTCGGCAACGCCTTCTTTCAAATGGTCGCGATTAACGCGCCAGGCTTGGCCTAACTGCACAATGGCAAGGCTGATAATCAGTGCCGCCAGCAGAATTTGGGTCGTACCCCCGAACAGATCAAGATTGGTTGGCCCAAGGCGCCAGACAATAACCAGCAGGGCAATATAAAGTGGCAGGCTCATCAAGAGATAAAAGAACAGATCTTTTCGCGTGCTGACTTCAAGAGCGCTGGCTTTCTTGGGCTTGAAGTAGGAGGAGCCAGCGGGAGTATTACGGGCGCGCCACAGGAAAAAAATACCGTATAGCAATGCTACCGCACCGGTGCTGGCTACGGCCCAGCGCCAGCCGTTTTCACCCCCAAAAAGCATGGCAATGGTTGGTAAAGTAATGGCTGCCGCTGCAGAACCAAAGTTACCCCAGCCACCATAAACGCCTTCTGCCAGGCCGACTTCCCGCGCAGGGAACCATTCACTAATCAGGCGAATGCCGACCACAAAGCCAGCGCCAACGAAGCCCATAAGCAAACGTGTCACGGCCAATTGTTCAAAGGTAGTGGATAGGGCGAATGCCCAGCAGGGAAAGGCCGCCAGTATCAGCAGCAGACCAAACACCCGGCGTGGCCCGAAGCGATCGACCAGGGAACCGATAACCACACGAGCCGGGATGGTCAATGCCACGTTAAGGATCAACAATGCTTTGACCTGTTCCGCGCTCAAGTCGAAAGCCTCGCGAAGGTGTCCCATTAATGGGGCGTGGGAAAACCACACCACAAAGGTAATAAAGAAGGCAACCCAGCTTAGGTGCAGTAACCGTATACGAGGCTGGGACAGGTTCAACAGGTTCAAGTTTTGAGCGCTCATGAAATCTCCGTGCATGGGCGATTAACGATAAGAGAGTCTGAGCAACTCCTGTGCCATGTGTTTAAGCTCATGTTTTTAATGGGGTATTTCTGAATAGACACAGGCGATCAAACAATGTGTGCGCAAAAGGGGAGCGTTTTTTGGGTCAATACGGTGCACAACGAAGTGCCTTTTTCTCGTGCATCGACGCATTAAAAGAAAGCAGGGTTTCTGCTGTTGCTCGAGCGAAAACAAAATAAGTTCATTTATTTCAATGGGTTAGTTAGTTGGCATAAGGATTGCTGTAGTGGAGGTGTCAGTTACGCACCGCGAGGGTGAGCCTTATGGCAAAGCAACAACTTCTTCTGATCGGCCACGGGATGGTCGGACAACGTTATCTGGAGTCTCTGGTAGCCCTGGGTGGCCGAGAGCACTTTGATATTACGGTACTGTGTGCCGAGCCGCTGCCGGCCTATGACCGAGTAGGGCTGACCAGTTATTTTTCCGGCAAGACCGTCGCCGACCTGTCGCTGGTGCCGGAAGGGTTCTTCGAAGAGCACGGCATCACGCTGAAACTTAACACCAAGGTGAACGCGATTGATCGCGCCGGCAAAACGGTCACCACCAATACGGGTGAAACTCTGTCTTACGACAAGGTCGTGCTGGCCACCGGCTCCTATCCGTTCATTCCGCCGATTCCCGGCAACGACCGCGACAACTGCTTTGTGTACCGCACCATTGACGACCTGGATGCCATGATTGCTGCCAGCAAGAACGGCAAGGTGGGCACCGTAGTCGGTGGGGGTTTGTTGGGCCTGGAAGCGGCCAAGGCGCTTCACGACCTGGGGCTTGAAACGCATGTGGTGGAATTCGCTCCCCGGCTGATGGCGGTGCAGGTGGATGATTTTGGCGGCGGCTTGCTGAAAGACAAGATTCAGGAGCTGGGTGTCACCGTTCACACTAGCACCGGTACACAAGATATTGTCGACGGTGAAACCTGCACTCATCGAATGAACTTCGGTGACGACAAGCATTTGGAAACCGATGTCATTGTTTTCTCCGCCGGGATCCGTCCTCAGGACGAATTGGGTAGGGCTTGTGAGCTGGCCATCGGCGAGCGCGGCGGCATTGTGGTCAATAACCAATGTGTCACTTCCGACGAGCATATTTATGCCATCGGTGAAGTGGCGCTATGGGAAGGACGCATTTTCGGGCTGGTGGCGCCGGGTTACCAGATGGCAGAAGTGGCCGCAGAACATCTGATAGGAAAAGCAGAAAAGCAGTTTGCAGGTGCGGACATGAGCACCAAGCTGAAGCTGATGGGCGTGGATGTGGCATCCATCGGAGATGCTCACGGCAGCACGCCGGGCTGTCGCAGTACCGTGTTTATGGATCAGACGGCGGGGATTTACAAAAAGGCGGTGATCAGTGCGTGTGGCAAAAAACTGCTGGGTGCGGTGTTGGTGGGGGATGCTGCCGACTACGGTAACCTGTTGCAGCTCTGCCTGAACGACATGGATCTTCCCGGTGACCCCTCTGCCTTGGTGGCCCCTGTGTCAGACGGCGCGCCTCTACTGGGTGCAGATGCACTGCCGGATTCAGCGCAGATTTGTTCCTGTAATAATGTCTCCAAGGGAGACCTGTGTGTTGCCATCGATGGTGGCGCCCAGACCGTGGGCGACTTGAAAGCCTGCACCAAGGCATCGGCCACCTGTGGGGGCTGTTCCGCACTGGTGAAACAGGTGCTGGACAGTGAGCTGGAAAAACGCGGTGTGGAAGTAAACAACCATCTCTGCGAGCACTTCCCGTATTCTCGCCAAGAAATTTACCACCTGGTACGCGTCGGTCAGATAACCACGTTTGATGAGTTACTGGAAAAACACGGCAGTGGTGACGGCTGCGAGATCTGTAAGCCTACGGCCGCATCGGTGTTCGCCTCCTGTTGGAATGATTATGTCCTCAACAAACCCCATGCCGGCCTGCAGGACACCAATGATTACTTCTTGGGCAACATGCAGCGCGACGGCACGTATTCCATTGTGCCCCGGGTGGCCGGGGGTGAAATCACTCCGGACAAACTGATTGTGCTGGGCGAGGTAGCCAAGCAATACGATCTCTACACCAAGATTACGGGTGGCCAGCGGGTGGATTTGTTCGGTGCCCGTGTGGAGCAGCTGCCGGAAATCTGGAAGATTCTGGTCGATGCCGGTTTTGAAACCGGGCACGCCTACGGTAAATCCCTGCGCACGGTGAAGTCCTGTGTGGGTTCTACCTGGTGTCGCTACGGGGTGAAAGATTCCGTGGGCACCGCGATCCAAGTGGAGGACCGCTACAAAGGCCTGCGTAGCCCGCACAAGATCAAGATGGCGGTGAGTGGCTGTACCCGCGAATGTGCAGAAGCTCAGAGCAAAGACGTGGGCGTAATTGCCACGGAGAAAGGCTGGAACCTGTATGTGTGCGGTAACGGGGGTATGCGCCCGCGCCATGCGGATCTGTTTGCCTCCGATCTCACCGATGAACAGCTGATTAAAACCATTGATCGTTTCTTGATGTTCTACATCAAAACAGCGGATCGTTTGCAGCGCACCAGTGTCTGGCTGGAAAACCTAGAAGGTGGGTTGGATTACCTGAAAGACGTGATCCTCAACGATTCCTTGGGCATGGGCGATGAGCTTGAAGCACAGATGCAACACGTGATCGAGACATACCAGTGTGAGTGGAAGTCCACCATCGAAGATCCCGAAGCGGTGAAACGTTTCAATCACTTTATCAATGATACCGCTGAAGCGGATGACAACCTGACCTACGTGCGTGAACGTGGCCAGCGACGTCCCGCCTACGAGCATGAACGTATCGAGCTGGTTGAGGAGGCGTAAGCCATGAACAATGCAGTAGCGGTTGAATGGAAAACAATCTGCAGCGTCGACGATGTGTTGCCCGGCACCGGGGTGGGCGTACGCCTGGCCACGGGGCAGGCGGCACTCTTTCGTACCAGGGATGGAAAGTTCTATGCGCTAGACAACATGGACCCGTTTAGCCATGCCAACGTGATTAGCCGGGGCCTGCTGGGCTCGCTGGGTGACAAACGGGTGGTTGCCTCACCCCTCTACAAGCAGCACTTCGATTTGGAAACCGGGCAGTGCATCGAAGACGACAGCGTCAAGCTTAAGGTCTATCCGGTGCGCGTGGTCGGTGATGTGATTGAGCTGGCCACCTCGGCCTGAAGCGAATCGAGAGGGTGATGCAGTAATGAAACGACTGGTTGTAGTGGGTAACGGTATGGCGGCTTGCCGCTTACTGGAAGAGCTGACCCGCCTGGCACCGGATCTGTATCAGATCACGGTGGTGGGGGATGAGCCCTTTGCCGGCTATAGCCGCGTCATGTTGTCCCCCCTGTTGGGTGGTAGCACGGATGAAAATACTATTACCACGCACCCTCACCAGTGGTATCGGGAGCGGAGCATTCGCCTGATCACCGGCACCCCAGTAGTGGCCATTCACCGCCGCCGCCGCCAGGTGGAAACCGCCGCTGGGCACGTACTTGATTATGATCGGCTATTGCTGGCCACAGGGGCGGGGCCACGCCAGTTACCGGTGGACGGCGTTGGCTTGAAAGGCGTTGTCAGTTTTCGTGATCTGTATGACGTTCGGCGCTTGTTGTCGCTTTCGGCGGCGCGGGTGGTGGTGGTCGGCGGCGGTTTTTTAGGGCTGGAAGCGGCAGACGCTTTGGTGAAGCAGGGGCATGACGTCACCTTGGTACACAGCCGTGGGCACCTGCTCAACCAGCAGCTGGATGAGGCCGCTGGCCATCGCTTGCAGAAGGACCTGGAAGCCCGCGGGATCAAGTTCGTGATGCACGCGCGGACCCAGTCAATTGAAGGTTGTTCTGTTCGAAAAAAAGAGGATAAAAAAGGCTCAAGCAGCTACAGCCCCGACCGTGTGGCCGCAGTGCATCTGGCGGATGGCCAGCGTTTGCCGGCGGATTATGTGGTCCAGGCGGTGGGCATTGTGCCGCGGGCAGAGCTGGCCGCTCAGGCTGGCCTGACCGTAAATCAGGGAGTGCGAGTTGACGATACCCTGCAGACCTTTGATCCGGCCATCTACGCTATTGGTGAGTGTGTGGAGCACCGTGAACGTACCTTTGGCTTGGTTGCTCCGCTGTATGAACAGGCCTCGGTCTGCGCTAGCCACTTGGCGGAAATGGGTCATCGTCGTTATCTTTACGCCGACTCTGCCACCCGGCTGAAAATTTCCGGTATCGACCTGGTGTCCTGCGGGGATTTTCTCGGCGAGAAAAAGAATGAAATCGAACAGGGTGAGACACTGCAATTGAGCTTGCCGGACAGTTATCGCCGCTTGCAAATTCGCGATAACCGTGTGGTCGGCATGGTTCTGTATGGCGATGTGTCTGACGCCCCGTTTTTCGAAACGTTATGGCGTGATAGCACTGATATTAGCGCCCTGCGGGAAACCCTGTTGCTGGGTGAGGCGTTCTGCAAGCGCCCCGGTGACAAGGGTGATAATGCAGAGGGAGTGGCGGCGTGAAGGCGGAAGTGGCAGCCGGCAATGTCGGAGAAAACCGTGCAGGAAAACATATGGCAAAAAACACCGAACGGCCCATTTGTACCACCTGCCCGTATTGTGGTGTGGGTTGTGGTATCAGCACCGATGGCACGTCCCTGAAAGGCGATACCTTGCACCCGGCCAATGCCGGTAGGCTTTGTGTCAAAGGTTCTTCTGTGCTGGAAACCTTGGGGGACCAGGATCGTCTGCTCAATCCAGAAGTGGAGGGCGATGTGGTGTCCTGGGATCAGGCACTGGATGAGGTCGCTGGGCGGTTTCGGCGTATTGTGGACGAACACGGCCCCGATGCGGTGGCCTTTTATGTGTCCGGCCAGCTGTTGACCGAAGATTATTACGTGGCCAACAAGCTGATGAAGGGCTACATCGGCAGCGCCAATATCGATACCAATTCCCGGCTGTGCATGAGCAGTGCAGTGGTTGCCCACAAGCGCGCTTTCGGTGAAGACGTGGTGCCCGGTTGCTACGAGGACCTGGAGCTGGCGGACCTGGTCATCCTGACCGGTTCCAATACGGCATGGGCGCACCCTATTGTGTACCAGCGCATTGCTGCGGCGAAACAGGCGCGCCCGGAAATGAAAGTGGTGGTGATCGACCCCCGCCGCACGGCCACCTGTGACTTGGCTGATCTGCACCTGGCCATTCGTCCCGGGCAGGACGTGCCCTTATTCAATGGTTTGCTCACCTGGCTCGACGATAACAACGCATTGGATCAAGCGTACATTGACGCCCATACCGAAGGGTTTGAGTCCACACTGGATACAGCCCGCAGCCAGGGCAATGACTGGGCATCGTTGGCCACGTACATGGGCGTGAGCAAGGTGGATCTGACCACCTTCTATCACTGGTTTGCTGCCTGCGACCGCACCGTAACCGTCTTTTCTCAGGGCGTGAATCAGGCCCGCAACGGCTCGGATCAGGGCAATGCCATCATCAATGCGCATCTGGCCACTGGCCGGGTTGGCAAGCCTGGCGCCAGCCCCTTTTCCATCACCGGCCAGCCCAACGCCATGGGCGGTCGGGAAGTGGGAGGCCTAGCGAATCAGTTGGCGGTGCATCTGGATATCGATAACCCAGCACACCACGCGGCGGTGGCCGATTTCTGGCAGGCGCCGGCATTGGCCAAAGAGAATGGCCTCACCGCAGTGGATCTTTTTCAGGCGGTGGCCAGCGGTAAAGTGAAAGCAGTATGGATTATGGCCACCAACCCGGTGGATTCCTTGCCGGAAGCGGATAAAGTGCGCCAAGCCCTAATGGCCTGCGACACCGTGGTGGTGTCCGATTGCGTGGCCAGCGGTGACACCCTGGCCTGTGCGGATATTCGCTTGCCCGCGCTGGGCTGGGGTGAGAAATCCGGCATGGTGACCAACTCTGAGCGGTGCATGTCGCGCCAGCGCCCGTTTGTCACTGCTCCCGGCCAGGCCCGGGCAGACTGGTGGATTATTACCCAAGTTGCTCAACGCATGGGGTTTGCCGATGCCTTTCCCTACCAGCATGAACACGAAATTTTTGCCGAGTTCTCGGCGCTTACCGCACTGGCGGGTCAATTTGGCAAGCGGCTGGATCTGACCGCCGCTGCGGACCTGACCGCCGACCAATATGCCCAGTGGCAACCACAACAGTGGCCACTCAATAGTGGCCCTCGATGTTATGGCGATGGTCACTTTTCTACTGCCAGTGGGCGCGCCCGTTTCATTGCCTGCGAGAATCCGCCGGTGCGCGTCATCGGCGATGCCTTCCCGATTATCCTCAATAGCGGGCGGATCCGAGACCAGTGGCACACCATGACGCGCACCGGCCGTGCCGGGCGTTTGTTTGCCCACCTTAGCGAACCCTTTGCGGCCTTGCACCCCAAGGATATTGAGCGTTACCGACTGCAGGAGGGGGGCTTTGTACGCCTGACCAGCCGTGTCGGTGATGCTCTCGTGCGGGTGACCCGCGACACCGGGCAGCGGCCAGGTACCGCATTCATGCCCATGCACTGGACCGATCAATTTTCTCGCCGCGCTCGGGTGGATGCCCTCGTGCCGGCACGTTTAGATCCGCATTCCGGCCAGCCAGCGTTCAAGCATACGCCGGTTAATGTCAGCGACTGGCAACCCCGTTGGCATGGCTGGTTGTTCACGGCGGCGTCCCCACCCGCCGTGGAGTACTGGGCCCGCGTTCCCGTAGATGCATTTTTGCAGGCGGGCCAAGTACAGCGTTATCGGCTGGCCGGCGATGCGGACCTAACCGAACAACAACTCCACGATTGGTTGCCCCAGGCAGCGCAGTGGCTGGCGCTCAACGATCCTGCCACGGGTCATTACCGGCGTGCCGCGCTGGACAAGGATGGCCGTTTACTGGCCTGGCTGGCGATTGGCGAAACCCTGCCGCTATGCGATGTGGATTGGTTGGCCGACTGTTTTACGCAGGGCGCCGATATTCAACACATGGCCATTCTCGCTGGGCAACCTGCCGATGCCGGCCCAGACCTGGGGCCGGTTATCTGTAGCTGTTTTCAGGTCCGCCAGAAGACCATTGAGGGCGCTGTGGAGGAGGGTGCCGACTGTGTGGAGGCCATTGGTCAATGCTGCCAGGCAGGCACCAATTGTGGCTCCTGTATTCCGGAACTGCGCGGCCTATTGGAAACGTGTACCACATGAGGGTTATTTCTCTGCCTGCGCGAGTGAGGTTGTAACGTAGGCATTTATTTCGCATCTTAATATCTGATTCGAAATAGGAATGCTGATGAAAAGCCTCAAATCTTTGTTTATCTCCGGGTTTATTGCCTTGACGGTGTGTACCTCCAGCATAGCGTTTTGGCAGTTATTTACCGGTGGTGGCTGGCCCTGGGCGGTGTTGTTGTTCACCTGCTTACCCTCGGTGCTGTTCTTCAGTTACCTGTTTCTGCTCAAGCCTGCCCGCACCAGTGCGAACCTGCCAGGCGTCTTCTGGCCGACCTTGCTTGGCACGCTGGCGGTGATCAGCCTGGCGCTGGCCGGGCAAGCCAGTGTGGTGGTGGTCAGCCTGGCCATTATTAACTTGCTTGGTGTGCACGGCTATATTCGTTGGTACAGCCGTTACGGTGTGCGACAAGCGAATGTGGTGATAGGCGAGCCACTGCCTGACGTTACCTTTAGTGACCTGAATGGTAAGCCGGTAACGGTGGCGAGCTATGCGGGGCAGCCGTTGGTGATGTTGTTCTTCCGGGGTAATTGGTGCCCGCTTTGTATGGCGCAGATTCGTGAAGTGGCTGAACAATACCAGTCGTTGCAGTCCCAGGGTGCTCGGGTGGCGTTGATTAGCCCGCAGTCTCACAGCCAATCTGCGGATTTGGCCAAGCAGTTTGATGTGGAGTTTGAGTACCTTCGTGATGACGATAATCGTGCGGCGCACGCCTTGGGTATTGTTGATGCGGGGGGGACTCCCGCTGGCCTGGAAGCGTTGGGTTATGACAGCGATACGGTGATGCCCACGGTGTTAATCGTCGATGGGCAAGGGCGCCTAGTGTATCAACACTTGACCGATAATTACCGAATACGCCCGGAACCGGCGTTGTTTGTTCAGGTGTTAAAAGAGAAAGGGCTGATTGACAGCTAACAGCAGGGGGCAGCTTCTAGCTACGAGCTAGAAGCTGGCAATCTGCCGCTGTCTTTAATCATCCGGTCCTTTCAGGGAAAGCTTGGGCAGTTCTTCGCCGCATTGCTGGCAGAAGCGGGCGTCGGGGTCGTGGGAATGCCGATAGCAGTTGGGGCATTCACGTTCATAACGCATGCTCACCCGAGCAGCGGAAATCTCTGCGGTGACGATCCCGGTGGGCACCGCAATAATCGCATAGCCGGTAATCATGGCCAGTGAGGCGATCATTTTGCCAAAGCCGGTCTGCGGTGAAATATCTCCGTAGCCCACCGTGGTAATAGTCACGATAGCCCAGTAAATGCTTTGAGGGATGCTGGTAAAGCCGTGCTCCGGGCCTTCCACCACATACATCAGGCTGCCAAAAATAATAATCACCACAAACACGGAGAACATAAATACAGCGATTTTTCGCCGAGTGCGGATCAAGGCGATGCCCAACTGGTTCGCCTCGCCCATAAACTTGGCCAGCTTCATTACCCGGAACACACGCAGTACTCGCAGAGCACGGATAGTGAGCAAGTAATTGGAGCCAGGAATCAGCAAACTAAGGTAGGTGGGAATAATCGATAACAGGTCTACGATGCCGAAAAAGCTACGGGCGTAACGCAATGGCCGCTCGCTAACCCATAACCGAATGCTGTATTCAATGGTAAACAGGATAGTGAAAAACCATTCTGCGGCGTACAGCACTACGCCGTACTGTTCATGCAGGCTGGCCACACTGTCGAGCATGACCGCGACCACACTGCCCAGGATCGCCACAATCAATAGCATATCGAATAGCTGTCCGGCGGGAGTGTCGGTGCCGAAAATAATGTGCTGCCAGCGTTGCCGCAGGTTTTCCATACGTGGGTTGTGTCCTTAAGCATGAATGAACAAAGCCGGGCATATTGTGTCTTGTTCAGGCAGTGATGACCACTTAGGCCAACATCGCTCACAGAGCCTTACTTTACCTCACCCGTTACTGAACACCGCCGGGTGGTTTTAATCATGGCCAGCCGTTTGCAGCATACCGGTCGTAACCGACCAGACAAAAAAATAGAGCCTCAAATGAGGCTCTATTTGTGGCGGCCCAAACGTCCAGGACAGTAGTCGTCCTTGGGGCGTATTGGGATACTGCGGAGCGTTATTTCTGCCGTTTGGGCAGCGCGTCGCGCAGTTTGTCGGCCATGCTGCGGATGGCTTCTTCGGTGGTGTCCCAGGCAATACAACCATCGGTGATGGACACACCGTATTCCAAATCATCCAGGTTCGGCGGGATCTTTTGGTTGCCGAATTTCAGGTGCGACTCCACCATCAAACCGAGAATGGATTCATTCCCTTCCAGAATCTGGTTGGCAATGTTTTCCATCACTAGCGGTTGCAGCCCCGGGTCCTTGTTGGAGTTGGCGTGGGAGCAATCCACCATGATGTTGGTAGACACACCGGCTTTCTCCAGCGCCTGCTCGGCCAATGCAACGGACACGGAATCGTAGTTCGGCTTGCCACCACCACCACGCAACACAACATGCCCGTACTGGTTACCTTTAGTGGTGGTTAGCGCCACGCGGCCTTCCGGGTCGATGCCCAGGAAGCGGTGGGGATGTTGCACGCTGAGCATGGCATTCACTGCCACATCCAGGCTGCCATCAGTGCCATTTTTGAAGCCCACTGGGCTGGACAGGCCGGAAGACATTTCCCGGTGTGTCTGGCTTTCGGTGGTGCGAGCGCCAATGGCGTTCCAGGCGATCAGATCCTGCAAGTATTGCGGAGTAGTCGGGTCCAGCGCTTCGGTGGCGGCGGGCAAGCCAAGTTCCGCCACATCCAGCAGTAGCTTACGGGCGATATGCAGGCCCTCTTCCACCTTGAAGGAATCGTTCATGTAAGGGTCGTTGATCAAGCCCTTCCAGCCCACGGTAGTACGCGGCTTTTCAAAATAAACACGCAGCACCAAGTAGATAGTATCGCTCACCTCGTCGGCCAGTTTTTTCAGCCGGGTGGCGTACTCCATGGCGGCGTCCGTATCGTGGATCGAGCAGGGGCCGATCACCACAAACAGGCGGTGGTCCTTGCGGTCCAGAATATTACGGATAGTCTCGCGGCCGCTGATGACGGTTTGGCGGGCGTTATCGCTGAGGGGCAGTTTTTCCTTCAGCGCGTTGGGCGTAATCAATACGTCCTGCGAGGCGATATTAAGGTCGTCTACCTGCTTGTCGGTCATGATGTGCTTTGCTACCTGTAGTTGCTGGAGGCCCCGTGCCCTATTTTTGCGCGGCGGGCTCTGGCTGACACTCCTTTTGTAGAGGTTCAGCAGTCTAGCGGAATCAGGCGGCTATAGAAATATCAAGGGGCCTGTCTGCGCCATAGGGTGGAGCAATCATACCTAGGGCGGGGAGCCATGCTGGCGGTCTTTCGTGATGCAAGTATGACGAACGGGATTATACCCCGGCGATCAGTTCTTCCACATACCTCGGCACCAGTTCAGTAGCCAGCCCATGCCTATGTTCGGCAAAAGCGGTGAGCTGCTGGGAGGGCTCCAAATTCAATTCCACCGTGTGCGCCCCGTGCCGGTTGGCTTCTTCCACGAAGCCGGCGGCGGGGTAGACATTGCCACTGGTGCCGATGCTGATAAAACGATCGCACTGAGACAGGACGCGGTAGATCGCTTCCATTTGCAGGGGCATTTCACCGAACCAGACCACATGGGGGCGCAGGCAGCCCTTCGCCCCGCACAACGGGCAGGGCAGGGCCACCGTTAGGTCATGGTCCAGATCGACCAGGCCGCCGCTGGTTTGGCAGCGCCCTTTGAGTAGCTCGCCGTGCATATGGATTAGGTTACGGCTGCCGGCGCGCTCGTGGAGGTTGTCGATATTCTGGGTAACCAACAACACCTTGCCCGCCGGCAAAGCTTTCTCTAACGTGGCCAGCGCCTGGTGGGCTGCATTGGGCCTGATTGCCCCTGTGAGTAATTGCCGGCGCCGCTGGTTGTAAAAGTTTTGCACCAGCAGGGGGTTGCGCAAGAACGCCTCGGGGGTGGCGACATCTTCTACCCGGTGGTTTTCCCACAGGCCGTCTGCTGCTCGGAAGGTCTTGATACCCGATTCCGCCGAGATTCCGGCGCCAGTAAGTATTACAATGTTTTCAGCCATTTAAGTACCCTGTATCCCGTTACACCCCTATTCTTGGAAGCCTCTATGGACACCATTATCGATCAACAGGAAAACCTTAGCCTGCCCCCGCGCGGCAACGTGACCCTGCTGCATTTTCATCAGGGCATGGTGTTGTTGGTGGGCGAGGACGCCGTTGGCCTGTATCGCGATCGGGTCGCCATCGACGACCCTCTAGCCAATGGTGTCATTGGCTACGAAACCATTCCAGCGCCATTGCAGCCGCAATGGAGCGAAGAATGTGGTTTTGTTCAAGAGCATCAATCCGGGTTTGTTGGCTTGAATGAAGGCGGGGTTCTTTTTATTCGCCCGGATGGCGTGGCCCTCTATCCCAGCGGCATGCATGCGTTGCAGAATCAACAAATGTGCTGGCTGATTTCCTTTCCGCCGCTTAATGCTTAACCGCGTATCACGATAAAGCAAACCCACCGTAGCCTGACGTGCTGAAACGTGGGTGCGGGGGGAAGGCAGTAGAATTTTTTCGCGTTGCGCCGTGGTGCGTGAAGCGTCAACACAAGGAGTTATTCATGGCAGAAGAAACCACTCGCCTGCGCCTGCGAACGCTGACGCACGAGGATTATCCCGCGTTGGCGCGTCTGATGAATCAGGTGTATCACGATATCGGTGGCGCCTGGCCAGAAGATACCATCAAAACCCTGATCCGCATTTTTCAAGACGGGCAGCTGGTGATTGAAGACAACGGCGAACTGGTGGCTACGGCACTGACTATCAAAGTTAAATACGACCGTTTCTCCAACCCGCATCGCTACGAAGACCTGATCACCGACGACAAGGTGCGCTCCCACGACAACGAAGGCGATGCACTTTACGGGCTGGATGTATTTGTAGACAAGGAATACCGGGGCTATCGCCTGGGCCGCCGCTTGTACGAAGCTCGTAAAGAGCTGTGCCGCGAGCAAAACCTGCGCGCTATACTGGCCGGTGGCCGGCTGCCGGGCTATACCCATTATTCCGACCAGATGGAGGTCACCGAATATATCGAACAGGTAGAAGCCCGCGCCATCTACGACCCGATTCTGTCATTCCAGCTTTCCAATGGCTTCGACGTGAAACGTCTTATGAAGGCCTACCTGCCGGAAGATGAAGATTCCCACGGCTATGCCACGCTGCTGGAATGGGACAACATCCTCTACGAACCGGAAGATGACGACGCCGAATGGCCGCGCCGTACCGTGGTGCGCGTGGGCGTGGTCCAGCGCCGCATGCGCGCCGCCCGCGACGTGCAAGACCTGCTCAATCAGGTGGAGTTCTTCATCGACGCGCTGTCCGATTACCGCGCCGACTTCGCGGTGCTCCCGGAATTCTTCAGCGCACCGCTCATGGGGCTACGGCCAGAATTGAACTCCGTGGAAGCGGTGCGCTTCCTGGCTAGCTTCACCGAAGAAGTCCGCGATGCGTTGGCGGACATGGCGGTGAGCTACAACATCAATATTGTCGGCGGCTCCATGCCGGTGATTGAGGAGGACAAGGTCTACAACGTGGCCTACTTGATGCGCCGTGATGGCTCGGTGGAATCCCAGTACAAGATTCACATCACCCCCCACGAGCGCCGTGACTGGGTGATCCAGGGTGGCGACAAGTTACGGGTGTTCGATACCGACGCGGGTAGGGTAGGTATCCTGATTTGCTACGACGTGGAATTCCCTGAGCTGGGCCGGATTCTCGCCGACGAGAAAATGGACATCCTGTTCGTGCCGTTCTGGACCGACACCAAAAACGGCTACCTGCGCGTACGTCACTGTGCCCAGGCCCGGGCCATCGAAAACGAGTGCTACGTGGCCATCTCCGGCTCCGTGGGCAACTTGCCCCGGGTGGATGCGGTGGATATCCAGTACGCCCAGTCGTCGGTGTTTTCACCCAGCGATTTTTATTTTCCCCACGATGCCATCATCAGTGAATCGGTCCCCAATACCGAAATGCTCATGTTTGCGGACGTGGACCTGGAAAAACTGAAATTGCTGCACCGGGAAGGCTCGGTGACCAACCTGCGCGATCGTCGGGATGATCTTTATAGCTTGGATTGGAAAAAGAAAGACTAAACCCTCAGGGCAGGGCCGTCCGGCCCTGCCTGCACTTCCCGGTCAGAAGTATGCTGTAGGAACGTAGCGTAGCGAAGTAACGCACGTAGTGCGGCCCGAAGGGTGAGCGAAGCGAATACGGCGCTTGAGCCGCGAACAACCTCGCCCAAATAGTACTTACGCCAGTCATCTGTGCTCAAACAGATAGTAAAACTTGGCCCCCTCGCACCTATTAGGAAATGCCGCCTTCCTCATATCACCGCCACTGGGAAAGGCCCTCGTTGTAACCCGCTGAGATTTCTGCTTTTATCGGTCGGTATATGAACTTTATAAATGTGACAGGAAGCCCTCGCAGTCATTGGATAGTCGAGAGGGATTTCTGATACCTGTTATGCCTCGGGGGGGCAAGTGAAAGCAAATGAATGGTGGCGTCGAGGGGAAGCAAATAGAGATCCATTCGACGCGCTTAGTAATTTCTGGCGAGGATTCAACAACTTGTTCGCGGGGAATGGCAATGAGCGGGGCTTAATAGAATCCTATTTACGTGCAAACTTCGACGAAGATTTTGCTCAGAACCTGATGGATTCTAATGCTGAAAACGTCCGCGTCCTAATGTCACTGCCGGTAGTTGATATGAGGAGGAGTGGCAGAGATACATCTAGATACATTCAATCCTACGGCAAAGCAACAACAGCAATCGATCGTCTCGTGGCTCTGTTTATGGTGATATATCAGATCAGATGTAACTTTGAGCACGGTCAGAAATCGCCGTCACGAGCTAGAGATAAGGCTCTTTGTCAGGCCGCGTGCCCGTTTGTGTCTGCGATTGTGGCAGGTGCGGGATAACAAGGGCCTCCAGGCCGACCTACGGCGGCTTGAGGCGGGCGTTAGGACGTATTTCAGCCCTGAATATGGAGTATGAATGAAGGGAAAGTACATTGCAGTAGGCCTTCTGGCTCTTCTCTCGGCGGCAGTCGCAGTATTGCCGTATTTATACAGTTTCAGCGGAAGGCCAATTTCGACGGTACCTGTTGAGTGGGGAGCATTTGGAGCCTATTTTGGCGGTGTCTTGAGCCCGATTCTAAGTTTCTTTGCGCTGGTAGGTTTGCTATTAACACTGCATGAAACAAACGCGACTAATAGTAGGCAATGGGAATATTTGAGAGCTAACGAAAAAAAGAGAGAATGGCAGCTCGTAATCGAACACGCAGAATCCCAAATTCGTCGCTTAGTTTCGAAGCATGTTCAACGAAACGATGGTCAAATTTTTGAATTGGGAAGTGCGTTGAATCAGATTCGAAGCAAAATTCAGTCTAGCGATGGGGTGAATGGTGATCGAGAACATGCGCAAAGTATCCTCTCAAAAAACTGGAGTCCCTTGGAGCTAGAAAGCTTTTCTGGTCTCTGCAATCTCTTGGGCTCGCTATCGATCTACATAGAGCAGTATTCCTATTGTTTGATGAAAGAAAACAGAGAAGAGATAGTTGGACACTACCTTTCCAGTTATTTTGGATACGTCTCATCACTTCAATGGATGGGTATTATGAAAGGGCAAGACTCGGAACGGTGGGCATCTTTACTGACTACTAAATATGGCCAAGGATAGTCCTAACCAGTGCAGGAACGGCGACGCCCACTACATCTACAGTAAATTTCCTGGCTGGCGCAGGAACGTATAGTCTTCCCGTTGCCCTGTCAGGCTTTATGTAACCCAAATGCCCCTTAATTTTCTGGAGAGACAATGAACTCCAACCTGACTAGAAACGGGACACGAGGGTCAGGTCTTGCCCCGTGCGTTTCATGAAGCCCGGAGAGCGTTGATGGCTGACGGTTCACGTTGAGTTTCTGCTAACTGGAAGGGAAGAATCCGTTGAATGGATGAGGGAAAGAGGGCAGGAATATGCCGCAACGCCTGGCACTTGGGTTGGCGTTACTTTGGGTGCTGTTGTCCGGCGTTGAGCAAGCAAACGCTTTTCAACAGAGTCTGGTGGCGGCGGCGCTTGAACGCACTGAACATCAGGTGACCTACAACGGTGCCTACTATCGTTTGGATTACCCCAACGGCGATGTGCCGGCGAATATTGGGGTCTGCACGGATGTCATCATTCGCGCTTACCGTGCCGTTGGCACGGATCTACAGGTAAAAGTCCATGAGGATATTACTGCCAACTTCTCGGCTTATCCGTCCAAACGAATCTGGGGACTAAACTCCACGGATCGCAATATTGATCACCGTCGTGTACCCAATCTACAAGCCTTTTTTACTCGCCATGGCACCTCGTTGCCGGTGAGCCAGACCCCATCGGATTATCGCCCCGGAGATTTGGTAACCTGGATGTTGCCCGGTAACCTGCCGCATATCGGTATCGTGACTGACAAGCTGTCGGCGAGCACGGGCCACACGAAGATCGTGCATAACATTGGCGCGGGACCTCGTCTGGAAGACATGTTGTTTAATTACCGTATTACCGGGCACTATCGGTATGTGCCTGCGGGCGATAGTTCTGAATAAGCAAAGGAGGAAACGATGGCGACCTATCCAATCGACGGCTCCTGCCAGTGTGGGGAAGTGACCTACCAGTTATTGGCCGAGCCCCAGAAGGTGCTGGCCTGTCACTGCAAGGCGTGCCAGAAACTGTCCACCAGTGCGTTCAGCTTAACCGCTGTTGTTCGTGCCCAGGACATCGTGTTTCACGGCGAAATGCGTGAATGGCTGCGGACTGCAGATAGTGGCAATACCAGTGCGGCAATGTTCTGTCCTACCTGTGGCAATCGTATATATCACGTCAACCCGGATGAACCGGACAGCTTTAAATTAAAGCCCGCCAATCTGGCTGATACCAGTATTCTTGAGCCCCAGGCGCATATCTGGATCAGCGAGAAACAGGACTGGTTCAAGATTCCGGAAGGGGCGAAAACCTTCGATCGACAGCCGTAAGCGTGCTGGTTTAACAGACGATGGCCATGGGGCCGTATTTTTCGTTTAAAAAGGTGCCCGATGATTAACGCCTGGGTGGTCAGGGCTGTCGCCATTCTGGACGTTTTTCTGGGCGTGGTGCTTGGGGCTGCCGGCATTTGGCTGCCCGTGTCTGGCCCGTCTTCCGAACTCAGAGAGCCTGCTGCGTTGTGTATTGTTCTTGGCGTGATTGTCTTTGCTCTGGATCGATATGAGTGGACGCGGCCAGCGGCTGTGATGGCCGTTATGTTCCAGATTGCCGGGGTGGTCGCCGCGCTGGCATATATCAGCCTCGGTTAAAACATCGCGCAGTTATTAGTCATGGGCTCCTTGCCTGTAGCGTGACACTTTCCCTAAAACCGTCCACCATCCAGTGAAGGCATGAAGGCATGAAGGCATGAAGGCATGAAGGCATGCACTAACTATAAGTGGCATAGAAAAGGTTCATCGCGGATTAGAGTGAAATAGGTATGGGCGGACAGTGCACCGAGTTAAGTTGTTTGTGCGACCAAGCAACACAACAAGGACACTGCCGCCATGCCAGATGCTACGTTTCCGTGGACTGGCTGGGAAGGATTTCTTCCTGGCCATTTCTCCCGCCTTTCGGCCTCTGAGTGCCTGATTCAGCTGCAGCCAGACCCCAGTTACACCCCTCACTGTAGTGGCTGCCTACAAGCCTGCTCCTTGATTCATGATGTCAATGTGCGCCGCATTCGGGATCGGGATTTGTTTGAGTATCGAACCTGGCTTGAGGTGCCGGTAAGACGACTTCGCTGCCCTCGCTGCGGTGTCCGCCGTGAAGCCCTGAGCTGGTTGTCCGTCTATTCCCGCCTTACTGAGCGATTGCGCCAGCAGGCGGAGTGTAATCCCCCCGAAAATTAATCGAGGTTTTGAGTAGAGACTTTTACACTGATCGCACAAGGAGCGAATGATGAAGAAGTCTCGATTTTCCGACAGCCAAATCCTGGCGGTCCTGAAGCAACACGA
>NZ_JBEDTY010000020.1:0-46990 GCF_040119285.1 Alcanivorax sp. | reverse complement strand
ATATCGGTGACTATCTGATGGGTTACTACAATTACCACAGGCCTCACAGCTACAACGGCGGGATCGCCCCTGCGGTGGCCGAAGAAAAACCTAAATCACTGTCCGGTATTAGTTGACCACTACACAAGGTCGAAATACAAGGGCAGCAAAACGGCGCTGACTCCCCCTCAATGACTTCCAAGACTTGGCTTAGTATGGCGCCTGACTGCAGAAGACCGACCTGACTCAACCCACTTTCCAAATAATTTCAAACATATATCACCTCCATGAAGCCAGGAAGGAATGGCCTTCCTGGCCCCATCTCATGGAGGTTCCATGATCATTCAATGTCCGTCCTGCCGCTCTATCCGGGTCGTCGCCCTAGGAAATGGCCGCAAGGTCGGCGGTTCTGTAGGCACAGTTGCTGGTGCCGCGAGTGGCATCGCCATGGCCACCAGTGGCGCTCGCGTGGGCGCCACCGTCGGCCTGGCGTTTGGTCCTGCCGGGTCTGCGATTGGCGGCATCGCCGGTGCCGTACTTGGCGGCCTGGCTGGAGGCGTCGCTGGCGGTGAGGCCGGTGCTGCGCTGGGCGCCAAGCTCGACGAGACCTATCTCGACAACCTGGAATGCCTGGATTGCGGGCATAGCTTCCGTCTCAATACCGAGTAAGCCCCATCCCTTCCCCCTTGATCCCGAAGCCCGCCATGTGCGGGCTTTTTTATGCCGTTTTGGAGTTTCTATGGATATCCCCACTTTCGTAAAGAACGAGCAGGGCCTGTACCACGTACAGGGCTGCGTTAAACCCGAGGAGATTATCAGTACCGCTGCCACCATCCTGCTGGATGAACTGACCGGTCGGGAGGCACTCACCTCTCCCACCGATGTCGCCCAGTTCCTGCAGATGGCCCTGGCCCAGGAGAAGAACGAGGTCTTCGCGGCCATTTTCCTCAACAACAAGCACAAGGTGCTCAGTTTCGAACCCTTGTTCAACGGCACCATTGATGGCGCAGCGGTGTATCCCCGTGTGGTGGTACAGCAGGCTCTGGCCTGCAATGCCGCTGCCGTGATCTTCGCCCATAACCATCCCTCCGGGTGCTGTGAGCCCTCCCAGGCTGATCGCACCATTACTACCCGGCTGAAGGACGCTCTGGCCCTGATCGATGTGCGGGTCCTGGATCACTTCGTCGTGTCCCGCTCCGAGTGGGTCAGCTTGGCCCAGCGTGGCTGGCTCTGAGCCTTCGCTCTTCTGCTTTTGCTCTACGCATGCCCCCCCCCTCTTCTCACTCGTTAATCCGCCCGCTTCGGGCTCATCGTTATTCCTGGAGATTTACCATGGCACATCTTGTCGAAAGCATGGCCTATGCAGGCCGTACACCCTGGCACGGGCTGGGTAACCAGCTCGCTGCCCAACAACCCCTCAATGTCTGGATGCAGGAAGCCGGCATGGACTGGGAGATACGTGAAACCCCTGTCCGCTTCATTAGCAGTGAGGCCGGTGCGCTCGGCCAGATCTCATCCTTCCCGGATCAGAAGGTGCTGTTCCGCTCAGACAATCAGGCACCTCTGTCCGTAGTGAGTAACCGCTTCAAGGTGGTGCAGCCCCGGCAGATCCTGGAGTTTTACCGGGATCTCACCGAGCGCTCTGGCTTTGAACTGGAAACCGCTGGCGTCCTTAAAGGGGGCCGCAAGTTGTGGGCCCTTGCCCGCACGGGGCAAACGGGTTCCTTGGCAGGCAATGACCAGACCAACGGCTATGTGCTGCTGGCCACCGCCTGTGACGGCACTCTGGCTACCACTGCCCAGTTCACCAGCATCCGGGTGGTGTGCAATAACACCCTGGCGGTTGCTCTCAATGGCGCCGGCCAGGCGGTGAAGGTCCGCCACAACACCACGTTCGATGCTCAGGCCGTCAAGAAGCAGCTGGGGATCTCCGTCTCCGCCTGGGATGACTTCATGTACCGGCTGAAGGCCCTGAGCGAGCGGCGCATCACCCGCAAGACCGCCGAGAAGGTCATGCGCTCGGTCTTCACCGATGTGAACTACTCATCGGGTGACATGCTGGTGAAACCCAACGAGCACGCCATGAAAAAGGCCATGACCCTGTATGACGGGTCCGGTCGCGGTGCGGAGCTGCCGTCTGCCAAGAACACGGCCTACGGCCTGCTGAATGCCGTAACCGAGTTCGTGGACCACGAACGTCGCGCCCGCAGTACCGACAATCGACTGGATTCCGCCTGGTTCGGCAAGGGTGCCCAGATCAAGCAGCGGGCCCTGAGCCAGACCCTGGAACTGGTGGCCTGACTGATTCCCGACTCACTCTTTTCCCTCGACTAAAGCCCGACCCGCTCTGTGCCGGTCGGGCTTTTTATTGTTTGGAGCCTGACCATGACAGAACCTAATCACGATAACCGTGTGGGCCCGGAAGCCAGACTCTCTGCGCCCCCCCTCTCCCCGCATCTGGCCGCCATCTGGGGCGCCTTTCTCCATGAGGGGATGATGCTGAACAAGGAGCGCGGTACCCGGCTTCTGGAGATCTGGGGTAATGGCTGTATCGAACTGATCAGCACCCTGTGTGACTTCATCCCCGATATCTGGAAACAGGTGCAACCCTACTGGTACGGCCCGCAAGGGTTTCCTGGGGTGTTCGAGTACGAGGTGGTGTCCATCCTGGGCGAACAGCTGGGCACCTATCTGCTCGACAATGACGGCAATCTGCCATCCAACGCCGACATCCAACAGATGATCACCGATCTGGTAGTCACCTTCTTCAGTCAAGGCGGCAGTCATGAGATCCCCTCGGATCAGACGCCCCAGACCCATCGGCTGATCAATCTCCATGATCGCTTTACCGAGCGGCTGACCCAACTGGAAGGAGGTCACTCATGAGCACTCCCCGCGCTATCAAACCCTCATCCCGTCCGGCCCTGCGTCTGGTGTCCACCAAGGGCATGAACCGGGAGCAGTGGCTCAAGGTCCGCAAGCAAGGTATCGGGGCCAGCGATGCTGCAGCGGCGGTGGGGCTTAACCCGTATCAGTCGCCGCTTGAGCTGTGGATGATCAAAACGGGGCGGGACGGCTTGTTACCAGCCCCCAATCCGGACGACATCCATACCCCGCTGTACTGGGGCAATCTGCTTGAACCCAAAGTAGCGGAAGCCTATGCCAAGACCACCGGCAACAAGGTACGGCGGGTGAATGCTGTGCTCCAGCACCCGGATGCCGACAAGTCCTGGATGCTGGCCAATCTGGATTATTCCGTTGTGGGCAATCAAGAGGTGCAGATCCTGGAATGCAAAACCACTGGCCTTAATGGCGCCAGGCTCTGGGCCGATGGCGTACCGGAATACATCCAGTGCCAAGTTCAGCATCAACTGGCCGTCACCGGCAAGCTAGCGGCGGACGTGGCAGTGCTGATCTGTGGGCAGGAGTTGCAGGTACACCGCATTGAGCGGGATGAAGCCGTCATCAAGCAACTGATCGAGCTGGAGCGGGCCTTCTGGCATCAGGTGGAGACCGATACGCCACCCGATGCTGATGGCTCCGACTCCGCCGATCAGGCCCTGCGGGCACTCTATCCTCGTGACGATAGCGAAACCCTGGATCTCATTGACGACACCGCACTCAACGGCGATTTCAGTGAGATGCTGGATATCCGGGAACGCCTGGCCCGTCTGGCCGAACGGGAAGCCCGACTCAAGCAACGCATCCAACAACGCATGGGTGACGCCGCTCGGGCTTACTTCATGGATGGCCAGGTGAGCTGGAAGCGCAGCAAGGACAGTACAGTGCTCAACACCGACGCCCTGCTCAAGGCTCGGCCCGCGCTACTGCAGCAATTCCCCAAGCATCGGCCCGGCAGTCGCCGGTTCCTGGTCAAGCCCAACGCCTGATCGTTCTCGCATCACCTCACTCAACACGCCACGCCTAACAGCATAAACGCCGGGCCCTGCCCGGCGGCTGTGCGTTTTTTATAACAGGAGACTCCCATGATCAAAGGACTCGCGATTACTCCCCCCGTGATTGGCCGTATCAGTATTGGCCGCATGGTGGAAAAGAACGGCAAGCGTCTGCCGGAGAAAGACGACCAATTCACCATCACTACCCAGATCCAGACCCGGGAGGGCTGGCTACCGCATCCGCTAGATGAGGCCCTGCGCCAGGAGGTACAAGGCAAGAAGCTACGCAGCATTCCCGTCACCCTGCCCTTTAATGATCCGGACTTGAACCTGCGGGCGGAGTACACCTTCTTTGAGCGCAAGAGTGGCCGCCCCCTGTGCAGTGGCGACGGGGAGACCTGCCGGCGCCGCACCGACCAGGGCCTGGAGCAGTTACCCTGCCCCTCACCCGACCTATGCGAATTCGGCGCCCACGATCTGTGCAAACCTTACGGGCGGCTGTATGTGCGGATCGGGGAAGAGGATGAACTGGGCTGCTTTGTGTTCCGCACCACCGGATACAACAGCATTCGCACCTTGGCAGCGAGGCTGCGCTACTTCCATGCCATCTCTGGTGGCAACCTGGCCACCCTTCCCCTGGAATTGAAACTGCGCGGGAAGAGCACCACCCAGAGTCACCGGGCGCCGATCTACTACGTGGATCTGACGCTGAGAGCCAATCAATCCATGAAAGAGGCCGTCACCCATGCCCGAGAAGAAGCCAAGGTGATGGAAAATCTGGGGATTAGCCAGGCAGAGCTCGACAAGGTCGCTCAGGCGGGCCTGCTGAATGCCCAGTTCGAGTATGCGGAGGAGGAGGGGTTACAAGTGGTTGAGGAGTTCTCGCACGAGGGATCAGCTCATGCCAGGGAATCCCGTTCTCAATCAACCACTGAGCTAAGTAATAAGCTGGCAGGTAAGCAGGCTGCAGATTAATCCAGTAACGCCTTCAGGCCTTCCTGGCGCCTGTGTGACAGTTTGCGGTAACGCTTTAGCAAATGCGCTTCAGCTTCACTGCGGACTTCCGCGCCGTAGGTACCTGCAGGGTCGGTGACGCCGCCCGCCTCATCTCCACATATCAAGTAGTCCAGAGAAACGCCCAGCACCTGTTTCAGGGCAGGGAAAAGACGAAAACCTGGAGCATCACGACCATTTTCCCATGCGGAAACCGTGGATTTGGTGACATCCAACTCAAAACCCAACTGTTCCTGAGTCAACCCCAATGCCAACCGGGCCGCTTTCAGGCGCTCGGGAAAGCTCATCACGCCCACTCCATCTAACTGATGAAGCAACGCTACGGCAGAGCCATACCTCTGTCGTATCACTACACTTGACCTTAATAGTATTGCATTGCAATACTTTCCGCGTCTTGGATCACATAACCCACCAGCAAGCACCTTCTTTAGGCAGGGCACACTGCTCATGCCTGCCCGGGGATCTCAGGAAGAACCAACTCAAACAAGGAGAAAGACAATGGAAGACTTTGACGCCAGCAATAGCGCTGTAGAGCAACAGGAGCTCAGCAGCATCCAAAAATCCGCTATTGGGTGGGGCATCGCAGCCCTGGTGCTGGCTATCATCATGGTGAGCTACAACAACTCAGCCATGGTGCTGGGGGCCGGTTTGATGGCCAAGATATTCGCAGCCGTCGTGGGAACCGTAACCGGCACTATTGGCGCCTTGATTGGTGACGCTATTCGCCGTTTCGCCAAGCCCGACATGATGTTCACCAGTGGCGGTATGGGATCTCTGATCTGGATCAAGCTGTTCTGGATGATGGGACCGCAAACCGTAGGACTTGTCATTGGCGTAGCCCTGGGCATCAGCCTGGTACTGATGTAAGGAAGCGCTATGAATCAACCCATCAGCATTGCCCTATTAGTCTTCTCCCTGCTTTCTTCCGGGTGCTCGGACGACCCCATGAACAAGGTCAAAGGAGAGTTCCTCGCAGGATGCACGCAAAGCGCCCCTACAGAAATGTGCCGCTGCGCCTTCAATAAGCTGGCTCAGCAGTACTCCATCGAGGAGCTGCAAGGTTTCAGCCAGGGCCGGGGGAATGTCAGACGTTTCTACACCAGTGTCGCTAAAGCTGGCGTGGAATGCCGATGACCCCCTCTTCCTAGCCCGCGACCTACTGCCAGACAGGGTCTTCCCTACCCAATTAACACCCAAAGGTATTCACATGAAACATTCACTCATCAAAACCATCATCATGTCCATGGCTATTTGCTCACTGGCGGGCTGCGGTGAGACATATGACGCAGACAACCCCACCGAGAGCGTTAATGCTCTTAAAGCTGAACTTGAAAACCAAGCAGCGGTAGCTGAGTTCGACGAGCTGTGGGGTATTTACCAGCGGGGCTACGTCAATGACCAGGCAGAAGCCACGGGTCCAGACTACTCTCGTTTCGACGGCATGAACGCTGAAGAGATGCACAAAGAGTTGAGGGAATACGTCGACTGGATCGATGTTAGTGGTATGTTTATCGCTCCTCCTGGTTACATTGAGTCTGTGGAGACTATGGGCGAAGATGCGGCATTAGCCCAAGCGCGAGCTGAAGCCCAAGGTCAACCGTCCGTCGATATCGAAGTCCGTGGTAATACGGTCTCCCTGTGTGTCAACCTGAATCCATACACCGGCTCAGTGAGTTAACCTCAATATCAGAGCCCGAGGTTCAGGAGCCCATAGCATGCCTAAACCGCCAACCGAGCTGCCCGATCATCAGGTCACGCCGAACCCCAAGCTGGAGAAGCGTACGCGACGTCAGTTCTCGACCGAGTACAAGCTGCGCATCCTGGCAGAAGCCGATGCCTGCCGGCATGGCGAACTCGGAGAGCTGTTGCGCCGCGAAAAGCTGTACAGCAGCCAGCTGACCACCTGGCGCAAGGAGCTTGCCGAGAACGGCGTGGAGAAGCTTCACAAGACCGCCCCGGGGCCGACCCCAAGCAAGACCTCGGAGCAGAAGCGTATCGACGCACTGGAGCGTGAGAACGCCCGCCTTCAGCAGAGGCTGTCGACCGCCGAAGACTGCCTATCGCTCCAAAAAAAAGCGTTATCGATGCTCGATCGCATGAACAATGGGAACGAACCATGATCACGGTGCTCGAAGAGCGCCCGGCGCACCTGCCATTGGCCGTGGCCTGTCGAACCTTGGGCATCAACCGCAGCACAGTGTATGCCTGGCGAAAACGCCGCCATGAGCCCTCTACCGGAGCCTCCACGTCGCGTCGGCACTGCCCGCAGCCCAGAGCGCTATCGGCTGAGGAACGAGCGCAAATGCTCGAGATTGCGCACAGTGAGGCCTACCGGGATCAGCCGGTCTATGAGATCTATCATGACCTGCTGCAGCAAGGGATCTATCTCGGCTCGCTCAGCACCTGGTATCGGCAGCTGCGTGAGGCCAAGGAGAGCGGTGACCGCCGCCCTCAGCGTGCGCCTCAGCACCATGCCATACCGCGGATCACGGCATGTGCCGCCAACGAGGCCTGGACGTGGGATGTGAGCAAATTGCCCACGCGGCGACGCGGCATCTACCTCAATCTCTACGTGGTGCTGGACCTGTACAGCCGCTTCATCGTGGCCTGGATGATCTCCCACAAGGAGAATGCCGCACTGGCTCAGCAGCTCTTCCAGGAGGCCGTGGATCGCTACGGAATCCCGCACGGAGCACTGACGCTTCACCAGGATCGAGGTTCACCGATGATTGCGCGCAGCTATCTGGATCTCATGGGAGAGCTGGGAGTGACGTGCAGCCATAGTCGGCCTCGGGTCAGCAATGATAATCCCTTCAGCGAAAGCCAGTTCAAGACCAGCAAGTACCAGCCCGACTATCCCGGGCGCTTCGAGAGCATCGTCCATGCCCGGCAGTGGTACAGCGCTTACGTTGACTGGTACAACCTGGAGCACCATCACAGCGGACTTGCTGGCTTCACGCCAGAGCAGGTCTTCACCGGTCGATATCGCGACATTGCGAAGGTCCGCCAGCGGGCGCTCGATGACAGCTTCGAGGCGCACCCCGAGCGGTTCCTACGCGGACGCCCCCAGGTGGCGATGCCGCCGGAGAGTGTCTCGATCAATCCGGTACAGCCCGATGACGACGACCCGGCCCCCTACAGCGTGGTGAACTTCCCGACGTTATCAGCGGCAGGCAACACCGCGACGAAATCGACATTAATTTTTAACGATCTGTCCGAATCAGGTTGACAGGTTCCGAGCGTCAACAGGAACCAGTCATCTTCGCCATTCCGGGCCATGGCAAGGAGGCCATCAAGGCCTTCAGCACGTTCCTGGCGACGCATGGTGGCGCGCCCGATAACGTGGCCGAGGTGGTCTGCGACATGTCAAAACCGTTCCTCAGCGGCGTGGCTGACAGCCTGCCCCGGGCCGAGGTGACGGTCGACTGGTTCCACATCGTGCAGACCTTCACCAGGGCGTTGGACGAGGTCCGCAAGAAGGAGCGACGTGAGAAGGCGCACCCAAAGTCCCTTCGATGGGCGATCCTGAAGAATCTGGATAATGGCAATATGACAGCCCAACAGGTCTCAGCCCTTCAGGAGTTGATCGCCGATCAAGGGGCCACGGGGGATGCCTGGGTAATCAAGGAAAAGCTGCGCTGGATCCAGAAAGCCCCCACGCCACGCGCCGCTCGGTGGCGTATTACGAACTACCTCAAGGTCATGCGAAGGGCCGTCACCGGCCAGGTACTGCTTAAGCCGATGGCGAAGGCCCTTGCGACGCTTGAGCGGCATACCGAACAGGTGGTAAGACGCTGGGTATCCGGTCTGACCAACGCCCGCCTGGAAGGCATGAATGGCTTGTTCCAGGCAGCTCGATCACGTGCCCGTGGTTACCGAAATGAGGCCAACTTCATCGCGATGATCTACCTGATCGGCAGTCCTGTGGGACGCTTGCTCGATCAGGCCAAATCCACATGAAACGTCGAAGAGCCCCTATGTGCTCTGACAGGGATGAACGGCACGATTCTTGTCCGCTTTCGACATCTCCCATGACAGCCAGAACCCGGCACCGAGCAGCATCGCACCGCCATAAAGCATCCCTTCTCCTGGCACTTCGGCAAAGATCAGATAGCCCAGTGTCGAGGCCACAATGGGCGAAACGATGATATCGGTGAGTGCATAGACATTGGCGTTGATTGTCTTCAACACAATGGAGATACCGAAGTAAGCGAAGCCCGTGGAGATCACACCCAGGCCCAGGGCCCAGAGCATGACGGGCAGACTCATGCCGAGTGCCGGGTAGGGGATCAGGGTTGCGACGGCCCCGGGACCGGCGAGCAGAAGCGCGGGCGAGAGCACCAGCGCGGCGACCAGCAGCGACCAGGCAATATCGTTACCCGTCTCGGTCTTACCCTCATGGCGCATATAGGTCACCATCGCGGCATAGATCGCACCGGTCGCCAGTGCCACGAAATTACCCAGCATATTGCCACCGCCAAGTGGGTTGGCAATGGCAATGCCGATCAGGGCGATAGCGAAGATAAGGAGATAACTCTTGCGCGCCTTCTCGCCCAAGAACAGCGCCGAGAAAATGAATACGAAAAACGGCGCGATGCTCCAGAAGATCACCGCATTGGCAATCGGCACCAATGTCATGGCGAAGTTGAAGGCGCCGCCCTGAGCCGCGATCAATACGCCAATGAGGGCCGTGTCGCGCACATTGCCTTTGGGGAATCGCGGCCATTCGCCGCTCGCCAGAGCGCGCGCGATGAACAGAAAGACGGCCGCGAAGGCCATCGCATAGAACGTCAGCGTCTGAACGGCAATCAGCCCGTCGGTGAGCTTGACGAACACGCCGATGGTCGCCTCGGAAATCGTAATCAACGCCAGCAGGAGCAAGGTCTTCATATTCAGCCCTCGCCGGCCGTACGCGTGATATCGATTGCCTCGGCGCCGGACTCGTCAAGGCAGGCGGTTTCCACCTGCAAGGTGGCGAAGAAGAAGCCGTATTTCTCTTTCAGCATGCCGTAGGCGGTCTTCAACACCGCCTGTGAATCGGCGCCGTCGGCGATCCGCAAATGGCCTGAGAACACGTAGCGTCCGCTGGTCAGCGCCCAGGCATGGACATGGTGCGCATCAGAGACACCATCGAGCGCCTCTAGTGCTTTGGTCACCTCGGCCAGACTGACCTCGGCGGGCGTTCCCTCCATCAGCAGATGAGCGGCGTCGCGCAGGATGCCCCAACTCGCCCAGAGCAGGACCACGCCGAAAACGATGCCGAGGATCGGGTCGATGAGCAAAAAACCGGTGAAGCGGATCACCAGAGCGGTCACGATGATCAGAATGCTACCCACGAAGGTCTGGATGATATGCCACAGCGCACCGCGCACGTTGAGGTCGGTGCGGCTCTGCTTCCAGATCAGGCCCAGCGAAATGAATTCGGTGAACAAGCCGCCGGCGGCGGCCCACAGCATTGGCCCCGTGGGCAAGTCGATGGGATCGGTGAGCCGCATTGTGCCCATCGCTATCACGACGAGCGCCATGCCGAGCAGGAAACCGCCATTGACCAGCGCCCCGACGATCTCGGCACGGTACCAGCCAAAGCTGCGCGCCTCGTCCGCGGGACGGCGCGCGAGCCGGGCGGCGGTGATGGCCACCAATACGCCACCCACCGCCGAGAAAGTATGAAAGGCATCCGAGATCACCGCGATAGAGCCGGTCCAGAGGCCAATACCCATCTCGATGAAGAAGTAGATGCCTGTCAGCCAAGCCGATATGGCCATGCCTGGCCCACTGGTGGGCATATGTCCTGCGTGGCCGTGACTGCTGCTTTCAGGATCCATAGGATTTGGCCTTATCTTGAATCAGAATTGATAGTGCTTGCACCCGCTCGCGCTGTGCTTAACGCCATGCAAGGCATGCAGGATGGAACCCGTAAGATGGCTCATGCGCCCCTGTGTGTCAACCTGAATCCATACACCGGCTCAGTGAGTTAACCTCAATATCAGAGCCCGAGGTTCAGGAGCCCATAGCATGCCTAAACCGCCAACCGAGCTGCCCGATCATCAGGTCACGCCGAACCCCAAGCTGGAGAAGCGTACGCGACGTCAGTTCTCGACCGAGTACAAGCTGCGCATCCTGGCAGAAGCCGATGCCTGCCGGCATGGCGAACTCGGAGAGCTGTTGCGCCGCGAAAAGCTGTACAGCAGCCAGCTGACCACCTGGCGCAAGGAGCTTGCCGAGAACGGCGTGGAGAAGCTTCACAAGACCGCCCCGGGGCCGACCCCAAGCAAGACCTCGGAGCAGAAGCGTATCGACGCACTGGAGCGTGAGAACGCCCGCCTTCAGCAGAGGCTGTCGACCGCCGAAGACTGCCTATCGCTCCAAAAAAAAGCGTTATCGATGCTCGATCGCATGAACAATGGGAACGAACCATGATCACGGTGCTCGAAGAGCGCCCGGCGCACCTGCCATTGGCCGTGGCCTGTCGAACCTTGGGCATCAACCGCAGCACAGTGTATGCCTGGCGAAAACGCCGCCATGAGCCCTCTACCGGAGCCTCCACGTCGCGTCGGCACTGCCCGCAGCCCAGAGCGCTATCGGCTGAGGAACGAGCGCAAATGCTCGAGATTGCGCACAGTGAGGCCTACCGGGATCAGCCGGTCTATGAGATCTATCATGACCTGCTGCAGCAAGGGATCTATCTCGGCTCGCTCAGCACCTGGTATCGGCAGCTGCGTGAGGCCAAGGAGAGCGGTGACCGCCGCCCTCAGCGTGCGCCTCAGCACCATGCCATACCGCGGATCACGGCATGTGCCGCCAACGAGGCCTGGACGTGGGATGTGAGCAAATTGCCCACGCGGCGACGCGGCATCTACCTCAATCTCTACGTGGTGCTGGACCTGTACAGCCGCTTCATCGTGGCCTGGATGATCTCCCACAAGGAGAATGCCGCACTGGCTCAGCAGCTCTTCCAGGAGGCCGTGGATCGCTACGGAATCCCGCACGGAGCACTGACGCTTCACCAGGATCGAGGTTCACCGATGATTGCGCGCAGCTATCTGGATCTCATGGGAGAGCTGGGAGTGACGTGCAGCCATAGTCGGCCTCGGGTCAGCAATGATAATCCCTTCAGCGAAAGCCAGTTCAAGACCAGCAAGTACCAGCCCGACTATCCCGGGCGCTTCGAGAGCATCGTCCATGCCCGGCAGTGGTACAGCGCTTACGTTGACTGGTACAACCTGGAGCACCATCACAGCGGACTTGCTGGCTTCACGCCAGAGCAGGTCTTCACCGGTCGATATCGCGACATTGCGAAGGTCCGCCAGCGGGCGCTCGATGACAGCTTCGAGGCGCACCCCGAGCGGTTCCTACGCGGACGCCCCCAGGTGGCGATGCCGCCGGAGAGTGTCTCGATCAATCCGGTACAGCCCGATGACGACGACCCGGCCCCCTACAGCGTGGTGAACTTCCCGACGTTATCAGCGGCAGGCAACACCGCGACGAAATCGACATTAATTTTTAACGATCTGTCCGAATCAGGTTGACAGGTTCCGGTCTATCTGACCGCCACTGAAGACACTGCAGATATCAATGATATCGTGATCAATAGGGGCAATTGCAGAATCCAATCAAACAAACTCGGTAAACGAATTTCACGGGATGAGTATGCCCGCAGGAAAGAAGCGGACCCATCTTACTTCGCGATACAGATAGGCCAAATGGGCCTGTACGCACCGGGAATCTATGAATATATCAAACCCTTTCCGGTAAAAATGAAGTTCGGCCAGAAATTCAAATGGTCCACATACCGTCGCTGCAACATCGTTGAAGTGACAGTAGCCGATGCAAATGGCCAATGGACCTGGGAGTTTCAGTAGCCTATCTCTCTTGAATAAAGTTGCTATCTACACAATATAGAGCCTGTGCATTCTATTGCTTAGATGCACAGGCCTTCTTTTTTTCTTACATGGCCCTCCGCCAGCGTCATCATCAGGAATGACCTCATCGTGGACAACGTCTATTTTCTCTCCTCTCTCAGTTTTTCATCCCGCTGGGCAATCTTCTCAATCACCCACTCCTCCACTTCATCCTGAACCCAGCCGGACGAACGGCCGCCCAGGCTCACTGGCTTCGGGAACGAGCCCTCTTGGGCGTATTTGTAGATGGAAGATCGACCCAGGCCAGTGGTTTCCATGACGTCTTTCAAACGAATGATTCTCATGAGATGTCTCCTTCTGCTCATGAGATGAGCCATGGCTGTAAAAAACGGCCAGATCGTCTCTGGCACTAATCGCCTCGGCTATACCGAATATTTCGTCCTCCTCTGCCGAATCTCTTGCTCTGAGCCTTCGCTAGGTAGCTCAGCCGATTAAACAGCCCAGCTTCAGTCGCTTCGAATCCCGGGCTACTACGTCTCAGCCAGTACACCCCTCCTGTAGGGAAATGCACCAAGCCAGTCGCTTCTCTCATGGTCATCCCCAATGCCCTGGCCCAAGCCATAACAATCTTTTTAGCCAGGCTATCTGCCCGCTCAGCCCGTGGATCTCCCAGCACATCCGGATCGAAGCCTCTCCCTGCAGGAAACTCACCTAGCCCACGATAGACCTCACCATTCAAGAACAAGCAGGCGTGATAGTGAACCTGCTTATCTCCTACCTTCTCCTCGACGCCTATGTAATCAATTCTACAAGCAGGCGCCCTACGGCCTTCACGTTTACGCCTGGACAGATCTGCATCCACCTGTTCTTTTAGAGACCGAATGAAGTGACCAAACCAGTCCCCAGATCGCACATACCCGTTTTCAGGTAGATACAGATCGATCCTCACCGCCATAGTACTTGCCTGCCTATGGCTAGCTTGCTCCATGGTCTGGTGGATACGCTCCAGATAGGGAATAAACAACGGCCCCCTCTGTAGCTGAACGTCATATCCGTTCCAGGGGCCTGAGTGATGGTAAGTAAGGTTGGTATTGTCTGGGTGACGACGTTTCATTGCTAACTCCTTGAATGTAATGAATCCATAGGAATTAGCTGTTGTGTATTTCTTAACCAGTCATGACTATATAGAACTTATCTATCAATCACTTACTGGCATTCTTCTCATACTAGTATTTAATATCAATAAGAGGGTAGAGAACCCTCTTAAAGGCCTTCCCATAATACTATTACCGACATCCTTCAGCCCCCCGCCCCTGTACTTACTGAGGCTCATGATCAATATGAACTCGCGGATTAGATCAACCGCGACAAGGTCTATGGTCACATTCGACGCAGTCCCATCCCCTCAAGAATCCGCTTATCGATATCGGCCTCTTGGCCAAAGACCTCCCAAGTTTGTTCTTTCGTCTTTACAATCAACTGGTCACACCCCAAATCGACCTTTCCCCGCACAGGAAAGATCCCCAAAGCCAGCCCACCAAACGGATTATTATCCTCGTCATTTAAGTACATTCTAAATTTCACCCCGTTGCATAGCAGGGACTCCAACCCTATGCTTTGTAACGACTCACGACATGCTTTCATTGCATCCGCAGCGATCCAAATCACCCAGCCAGCCAAAAAATCAGCAAATTCAGCTACCAATGGCGCACTACTTTCCTCCATTTTTTCGAGCCATACATCCGAGCCTAACCCTTGATGGATGAGCTCAATCAACTCCTGATCCTTGAGCTCCACCAGACCATCATTCGTTTCAGGCCAACGCCCAATGTGTCTCTCAAGAACAAAACACGCTTGTTCAGCCAAGAAACACTTGAGGTGCTGCCGGGCCCATGGAGAGGCACCATCTAGGAAGAACCGGTGACCACCCTCAGGCAGACCTATCAGAGCTTCTTGCTCAGCCAGCCTCAACGCTCTGTCCGCTATATCTTTCTCTGCCCCCCTTAGATATCTGACATTTATCCTCTGGAAGGAGGAATAGATCCGGTCCACCTGCGAGAACATCCCCCGGACGCTCGGATCAAGGACATAGATACTCCCCCGCTTCTTATCCCCAAAAGTCTCATGGCCCAAATTTAGCCAATAAACTCCTTCCCGCTTACCGAACAAATAATGACCAGCAAAGCCAGGTAGATAATTCCTAACTACCCCCATGGCAATCAACGACTCCAATGCATATCTGAACTGCGCTCTCTTCAGACCAGCCATCGCTCCGATTGCCTTTATTCCATGACCAGAGAGATACCCTGTATGATCAGAAAGCATCACCAACACCCCAAGGAGTACTAGCGAATTCACATTGAGGTCTTCGCTCCCTTCACTATTCTTGATCCTGACACGCTCGCTCCTGGCAGCGTTACAGAACATGCCTCGAACTACTCCGGCGTTTACGATCTTCGTCGTACCCTCTGCCTTGAGCCGATCCAGCTCATCAACACAAATTCGGAAGCTCTTCTTCCTCCTTCCTTTTTGTTTGACCTGACCCATTGAGTCAATTTTCACGACTCCTATTTCCTCCCAAACATCCCTCGACCGTGTAACAAACGCATCGCTCATTTTGATGCGTTCGGAGATCCTCTTTACGCTTTCATTAACAACAGCGTCCTTATATACTCCCAACACGGATATAAGGAAAAACTTGTCCACCGCCGACACCCGGTCATCTCTAATTTGCAGCACCCTGCAGATATCACTTCTTTCCAAAACAATAAATCCCCGTATTTTAGCCCTATAATTACGACGATTATATTCTTCCACGGATATTCCACCAAGTCCGGTGAGCAAAATTGCGGCACTTTATTAAACTAGTTTATAATTAGTTTTAACTAGTTTAATGGAACCTGCCCCGTGTCTGAACTGCTAATCTTCGGCTGTATCAATCCTTCTGACCAAAAGGAATGCCGCTGGGCACACCGCTACCTAGCAAAGAAAGGTCTTCTCAGCGGCAACCCAATGAGCACAACCGTGATAGAGCAATTGAGGCACCTTGATAGTCAGGCAAGAGTGACAGGAGAGCTTCGCCGACTATTTGAGTCAGCACTGAACAGGTACCGTTCTCGGGAAAAAGAGAAAAACCTTGGAAGAAAGAACTACAACTTTTTCATTAGCAAAAAAGCAGCCAGTCAATTGGCCAAACTACAGAATGAACTAGGGGCAGGGACAAATGTGGCTGAAGCCATCGAGTATCTTGTTGAGCAAGCACATCAAGATATCCGCTGGGCGAAAACCAAGACGCTTAAACAAGCTCAAATCACCAAGCAGACCATTTTTTCGCCAGGCAATAGCCACCACCTTCAAGACAAGCACATTAAGACGCTGGAGAGCGCCTTGCGCTTAAGAGACAACATCATCAACGAGCATATCGACCGGATAGCCGACCTGAAGGCGAGAATTGAGACCTGGGGCTTTGCAGAAGAACCCCCTGCCCCGAATCATTCGTTAAGAAAGTCGGAGCTCATTCAAGCTCTGACCAGAGAGACAGAAGAAGCCCTTACCCCCGCAACAACCTCCGAGACTTAAGCCCCACCAGGGCAGCAAGCCCACAGAAACATCCAGGCTAATCACCGCCAGACGACCAGAGAACAGCAAGGGGCCACCAACACAGCCTCCATCACCCTCAACCGAGCATCATCGCGGCAGACTCAGCTCTGAAATATGGTCAGCCCATCGCTGCAACCACACCCGGCACTCAGCCTCATAGCTGTGCAGGTCATAGGTCCCCTCAATACCCTTTCGTGAGTGCCCCAAGACAGCTTCAGCCACCTCGCTGGGGCACCTCATTCGGGCCAGGCCTGTCCTAACTGTGCGCCGCAGGTCGTGGGGGGACCAGTCAGGAATGGACGTTAGCCAGAGCTGAGCAGCCGTGTAACTCCGACCAGATTTGAGCTTTTCGGGGTTCTTCAGGTGCCATTTCGTCTCGGTTAGCGACTTTTGCTGGATTGGCTTCCTGGTGCGAGTTGACGGGAAAGGGTACTTATCCGTAGTCAGCTTCAACTGGCTCAGAAATTCGATGGCCTGTGTTGGCAACTGAACGTATCGCTCCGCTCCATTCTTTGAGTCACTCAAATGCCAAGTACCCGCCTCCAGGTCGATATCCTTCCACTCAGCGTTACACACCTCCCCTGTCCGGCAACCAGTCCAAAGAGTAAACCGCATGACATTCTTCTGAGTGGTGGAGTAGCCCGAGCCTGGCAACCAAGCCAGAACAGCCGCCAACTCTTTATCAGAGAGCACCCGCCGGCCCTTGTTGGGACTCATACGGATCCTGGCCGTCTTCAGACTAGCCTTAGCCAACCATGCAGGGTTCGGAAAGTCGTCTGGCAAGCGCTCAAGCCCAATGGCGTACTCATAGGCAGCGACGAACTCCCTGAGTACATTCCCCGCCTGAACGCGGGCCCCTCGATCCAAGATCTCCTTGATCAGGTCGACCACATCCTTGCGCTTCACCTCCGCCGCCGGCCTCTCCCCGAGCACCCGGACGACATCGTTGTACAAGGTTCTGCGGACCTCCCACTGCCCTTTTGGCTTTCTGGCACCAGGAACCCGCTTTTTCTCACCTGTTCTGGAATCAGTCACCGAACGGTCCTCGATCACCTCCGTCAGATACTGCTCAACCAGATCCGTCACCGTATAGGCAGCAACGGCTTCAGCCTCTGCCTGTGCAGCCTTGGCTTCTTTCTCCGCCTGGAGCTGACGGTCCCGTTCGGCTTTGGGGCAAATCCCTTTTGCCCTCAGCTCCTTCATTTTGGAAAGCTCAAGGCGAGCTTCGGCAAGCTTCACCCCAGGGAAGTTACCGATCTTGACCTGAACCAGCTTTCCCGTCTCCGGGCTTAGATAGCGATAAGTGAAGGTTTTCAGGCCCGACGAGCCGCAGCTGACCCGCAGTCCCGCGTTCTCAGCACCATCCGTTTTGACCTTGTCACCTGGCCGCATTGCCTCAATGGCACGGACCGATAGTTGCTTACTGCCTTGTTTGCTATGCTCCATCGCTTTGATCCACCAACACTAACGGTTTCAAGCAAATCCCCGCATCGCAGGCTCCGTCTGGCCTGCAAAGGATTTGGTGTAGGTTTTGAGCAGTATATCACCGGGGAATCGGCCCGGCACGAAAACCTACACTAAAATCTACACTTATTTTGCGGATTGGGGTGGATTACCATGGACAAGCACGGACACTACCGGAAATTACACGTTTCGCTAACCACCTGAATTTATAGCGAAATAACAGGAAAAAACGGGCTGAAACGTAGATATGACGCACAACGATTTATCCGCACACACACCTATGATGCAGCAATACCTCGGCATTAAGGCCGAACACCCGGACCAGCTGGTGTTCTACCGCATGGGGGATTTCTATGAGTTGTTCTTTGGCGATGCGCAGAAAGCGGCGCGACTGCTGGATATCACCCTGACCCAGCGCGGCCAAAGTGCCGGCAAGCCGATTCCCATGGCCGGCATTCCCTACCACGCGGCGGAGAACTATCTGGCGCGGCTGGTGAAGCTGGGCGAATCCGTGGCCATTGCCGAACAAATCGGTGACCCGGCGCTGGCCAAGGGGCCGGTGGAGCGCAAGGTGGTTCGCATCGTCACGCCCGGTACGGTGAGCGATGAGGCCTTACTGGAAGAGCGTCGGGATAATTTATTGTGCGCGGTTTTCGACCATAATAATCAATACGGTTGCGCCAGCCTGGATTTGGCCGCCGGGCGCTTTGTCGTCACTCAAGTAGAAGGTGCCGAGCAATTACAGGCCTTGCTGGAGCGCTGGTCGCCAGCGGAATTGTTGATCAGTGAAGAGCATGGTCTGCCAGGGCGCTGGTCCGATCGACCGGGTACTCGTAAACGCCCGAGCTGGGAGTTTGATGAAGACGCTGCCCGTCGCCAGCTGTGCCAACAGTTCCAGGTGCAGGATCTGGCCGGCTTTGGTGAGCCGTCTCCCGTGGCGGTTTCCGCCGCTGGCGCACTGCTTGGCTATGCCAAGGAAACCCAGCGCGGCGAACTCCCACATATCACCGGCCTAACAGTAGAAAGCTTTGATGATGCGGTCGCCATGGATGCGGCCACCCGCCGTAACTTGGAGCTGACTGAAACCCTGGATGGCCAGGAGCAACACACCCTGGCCTGGGTGCTGGACAGCACCAAAACTGCCATGGGCGCGCGCTTGCTTAAACGCTGGGTACACCAGCCATTGCGCAACCGCACCACGCTCACCCAGCGGCAGGACCAGATCGACGCCCTGCGTCAGGGCTGGTGCTTTGAGTCCGCCCGCGATGTGCTTAGCGACATCGGCGACATGGAACGCATTCTCGGCCGGGTGGCGTTACGTTCTGCTCGCCCTCGGGACCTGACGCGCCTGCACGCCAGCCTCAAAGCGCTGCCGCCTCTAATCGGCACCCTACCCGCCGCCGATTGTTTTTGCGAATTGATTGAGCGCATCGGCCAGTTTCCGAACCAGGTAGAATTGCTAGGCACGGCGGTGATCGAGAATCCGCCCATGCTGATACGCGACGGCGGCGTCATTGCTCCCGGTTACAGTGAAGAGCTCGATGAGCTGCGTTCCATCAGCGAAAACGCCGGTGCGATTTTAGTGGATATCGAAACCCGCGAGCGCGAACGTACCCAGCTTTCCACCCTGCGCGTGAAGTACAACCGCGTTCATGGCTATTACATTGAGCTGTCGCGACGCGAGTCCGATCAGGCGCCGGCGGATTATCAACGCCGTCAAACACTGAAAAATGCTGAACGGTTTATCACTCCCGAACTGAAAGAATTTGAGGACAAGGCCCTGTCCGCGTCCAGCAAAGCTCTAACGCTGGAGAAACGCCTCTACGAAGCACTACTGGAAAAAGTGGCCGACGACCTGCACGCCCTTCAGCGCAGTGCTGCCGCCGTGGCCGAGCTCGATGTGCTGGCATCGCTGGCCGAACGGGCCGAAGCACTCAACTGGGTGCGCCCACAGTTAGTAGATGACGAAGCGATCATCGAAATTGTGGATGGCCGTCACCCGGTGGTGGAACAGGTGCTAGACGACGCGTTCGTTCCTAACAGCCTGCACTTAGACAATGCCCGCCGTATGGTAATCATTACCGGCCCCAACATGGGCGGTAAATCTACCTACATGCGTCAAACCGCCCTGATCGCGCTGCTCGCGCACCTTGGCAGCTGCGTGCCGGCGGCCAGTGCCCGCATCGGTAGCCTGGACCGGATCTTCACCCGCATTGGCTCGTCCGATGATCTGGCCGGTGGCCGCTCCACCTTTATGGTGGAAATGTCAGAAACCGCCAACATCCTCAACAACGCCACCGCTCAAAGCCTAGTACTGATGGACGAGATTGGCCGCGGCACCAGCACTTTTGATGGCCTGAGCCTGGCCTGGGCTGCCGCCGAGCACCTAGCGCGCAATCTCAAGTCATTTACTCTGTTCGCCACTCACTACTTCGAGTTGACTCAACTACCAGAGCAACTACCGGGCATCTACAATGCACACCTGACCGCCAGCGAACACGATAATCGCATTGTATTCCTGCACCGGGTACAAGAAGGCCCGGCCAGTCGCAGTTATGGTCTGCAGGTGGCTCAACTGGCGGGAGTGCCGGCCAGTGTGATCCATAAGGCCGGTGAGAAATTACGAGAGTTGGAAGAAGGCAAACCGCTTGCACCTTCGACCACTACCGCCAGCAGTCATACCACGCCAACACAGACCTCACTATTCAACGAACCCAGCGCGATCGAGCTGGCATTGACCGATATAAACCCGGACGAGCTGACACCAAAGCAAGCCCTGGAAGCGCTATACACATTGAAAAAACTGACGTGAGCCCTCTTAGGGGCGCTGCAGAGCAAGCCCAGTGAACGCGAGCTGCCGGCGTGCGGAGCCATTGGCTCCTAGGCTATAACCTTATATCAACACTCCGTTTGCCTGCCTTAGGGCATATCGCTAGACTAGCGCCACCCCAAGCGAGACCGTGCCTGTTGCTGTTATAATCAGCCACTGGCACTGTACACATTGAAGACACCTGGCGAGGACAGGATATGACGTTCGTAGTAGGTGAGAACTGCATTAACTGCAAACACACCGATTGTGTGGAAGTGTGCCCGGTAGATTGTTTCTACGAAGGCGAGAATTTTCTGGTCATCCACCCGGACGAGTGTATCGACTGTGCACTGTGCGAGCCGGAGTGCCCGGTAAACGCGATTTTCTCGGAAGATGAGCTGCCAGACGACCAGCAAGACTTCTTGGAGATCAATGCGGATCTGGCAGAGAAGTGGCCGAACATTACCGAAATGAAAGATGCGCCGGATGACGCTGAAGAGTGGGACGGTGTGCCGAACAAGCGGGAGAAGCTGGTCCGCTAAACGGATCACTTTTTCCAGACAAAATAAAAGGGCGGCATCCTGCCGCCCTTTTTGCGTCGAGTCATCCTGACCCTTTTGCGCTCACCGCAACATCCTTGTACTGCAATCCTTGCAAATCCTTGTGCCCAATTCCCTGAGCACGCAAATACTATAACAACCGCATTTTGCCCTGTGGGTTAAATAAACATTAAAAACCTGAGCAAAAAACACACAAACAAAAAAATAACAAATAAAAACAAACACTTAACACTAATAGCTCTACCTTTTAACCCTAGAATAGAACAAAAAACACTAGTTTATCCTACAGATTTGTAGGATATCTCTTACAAAGCTTCTTCCTGGTTCCCATGATCGAGGCCGAACCGACTACATCCTGGTGCCAAAAGCCGCTCAAGCCTTTACATTTCCTCACGGCTTTTTACAGCACCTTGTAGCACTTCTCGGTAGCATTATTTCCCATGGAAAGGTGGTGTTACACAGCATCACTGGCCCAACCAGTATCCCCCCAAGGCGCTAGTAATAGCGCTCACAACCCCCTCTTCCACCCCCAATTTCGGAAGAGGGTTTTTTTTGGCTAGAATTCAGCTACATCTGTCGTTTGGCTTATGCTCGACAGCCGTGCAGTGCCGTACAGGCCTGCTGAAATTGCCATTTTAGAGATTCAATCAGAGGACGCAGACTAGCCAGATCATCATTGGACACCCGTATTTCCAGCGCCATACACACATCCGCAACACCAATAGCACCAAGGTTGCTACTGCTGCCTTTAAAACTGTGCGCCTGCCTGCGAAGAGCCTCTTTATCCTCTTCTTCCAGAGCCGTAAACATGGCGGCCAGGCGTTTCTCACCATCACGCTGGAAAGATTCGACCAGCATCTGGAAGTCTTGGCCCATTACATCCTGCAATTCGGAAACAACCTCGGCATCGAGGACTGATCTATCGTGCATCAACCTGCTCCGTCATCCTTTACGGTGGCTACCATAGCAGGTAGAGAAGCCCTGTTATGTGTTACAGGGTACGAATTTATTCAATCTAGAACCTTTCTACTCTCTGCCAAGTCAGGAAAAAGTGAACGCCGGTAACAGTCCAGACGAACGGGCCCGTGCCACATCTTCAGGTTCATCCACGTCCCATAGCGCAGGCAATACGGCAGTCTGTTCCGAAGTGAAGCAGGCGCAACTATCCTGCAACGCATGAGGCCCGCCAAAACGGACACCACTAAATCGAGCGGCAGACCAGAGCGATGCCTGACTGCTACCCAGAAGCACATAGCCACCATCTTCACTGGCACCAAACACTACAGGCGCGTGCGCGAGTGTATGCAGTGCCTGTTCGAAGTAGGGGCGACCTAGCAGCAAGCAATCACTACCTATCAGCAAAACCCGAGAGAAGTGACCCAATCCATGTGAGAGCGCCCTGGCCATCCGTTCACCTAGATCGCCATCCGACTGTAAATGACAAGACCAGCCACGCACTGTTGCTTCAGCCTTCAACGCCGCATCAGGCTTATCCAGCCACAACTGCACCTCGCCAGGAAACTCCTGCGCGGCAGAAAAGGTACGCCACAGCAACTGCTGATAAATCTGCATCGCGCCTTCGGCACCAAAGCCCGGAATCAGCCGAGTTTTTACCTGCCCAGCCTGCAAGGCTCGGGCGAAAATGATCAGCAGTGGTGTGTCCGTCAACCGGCATCCCCCCGGTAATAATCCCGATGCAGGGCTTCCGGGCTGGCGCCGCGCCAGTAACGAAAGCGCAAAACCCACATTAACCAGATGGTGTGCCAAGGGCCGTTGGCGTCCCACCGTCGGCTACTGGTCATCAACGGCGGGCGCAGGCACAGCGGGCGGGATTGCGCACGCAGCATGCGCGACAGGGCAATATCCTCCATTAATGGCTGGGCGGGAAACCCGCCCTGCTCCCGAAAAACCTCCCGGCGGACAAACATCGCCTGGTCGCCTGTGGCGATGCCACTGAGGCGCGAGCGCCAATTCATCATGGAAGCAATCACACGGAACAGAAAACGGGGGTTGCTTAAACGCACATCGAAGCGGCCCCATTGTCCTGTAGGCGGCACCTCATCCAAGGCCTCACGGTGACGCGAGTCGAGCACGGTATCCGCATGCACGAACCACAGCCATACGCCGGTGGCACACACCGCGCCCGCATTCATCTGGGCACTGCGCCCCGGCTCACTGGTTAGCACCGTATCGGCAATCTGCCGGGCAATACCAACACTATCATCAGTACTGTCGCCGTCCACTACAATCAGTTCGTCACCTGCATGCAATGCAGCGCGCACCTGCGTCAGTGACTCGGCCAGGGTATCGGCTTCATTGAGTACCGGGACAATAACGCTCACCCGACTCATCCCAGCGCGCCACCGCAACTGCTTCCGGCACCGGCGGTGCAGCCAAAGCAATGATCCGCCACATAAATCGGCTCGCCTTCAATATCCTCATCCAGCAGGCTCGACAAATGCTGATGGCCTTCATGATGACCTTGCGGCATATCCAACATCTGGTTGAAATCACAATCGTAGAGATACCCCTGATAATCCACGCTAACCATGGAGCGACACATCAAGGCTGGCAAGGTTTCGCGGTTATAGCTATCACGCAGCAGCTGCATGTAGTCGTTGAACTGATTATGGGCCAACAACACCGCGCCAAAACGGCTAATGGGCATATTGGTAATCGTCAGCAGATGATTAAAACGCAGACCAAAATGTTCCATCAGTTCGCGCTTGTAATCAGCTTCCAAGGCCTGCTGGGGAGGCGGCAGAGAGGCACCGGTGGGGTTATAGACAAGATCCAACACTCGACTCTCTCCGTAGCCTTTTTCGTTAAGGCGGCGAATCGCCTCCAGGCTCCCCTGAAACACCCCTTTTCCGCGTTGCTTATTCACGTTTTCTTCGGAATAACACGGCAAAGAGGCCACCACATGCACGTGGTGATCGGCCAGAAACTGTGGCAAATCTTCATAGCCGGGTTCGAGCAGGATGGTGAGGTTACAGCGATCGATAACCTCCACACCGAGTGCATGGCATTCACGCACCAGGTAACGAAAATGCGGGTTCATCTCCGGCGCGCCGCCGGTAAGGTCGATGACCTTGATATCCCGCTTGCGGATCACCTGAAGAATCAGGTCGATGGTGGCCTTGGCCATCAGCTCAGTGCGCGTGGGGCCAGCATTCACATGGCAGTGCACACAACTCAGGTTGCACAAGTAGCCCAAGTTGACCTGCAACACGGACGTGACATGGCGGCGCAATGGCGGGAAATCGGTGCTGCTGCGCACCAATAAATCATGGGTGTCCTGCATACTTCACCTGTTTCAATTTCCTTAATGCTATCAATTAGATGCAGGCTTGTCGCAAACGTTACGTGAAAGCTTGCAAGCAAGTGCGAAGGGATGGTTTTTGTGACAGCGTTTTTACCATAGAAACAGAGGCATCCTCTGACAATAGCTGAATCTGCGGGGTCTATTCATTCAACAAGCGGCACTTCCAACAGCATTCCCACCCCCAGAATCGCCGCAACATTAACCACCGGGCACCACGAAGCAAAATCCTTACAATCGTCATTTCTTTAAGCCCCGGTAGCTCAGTTGGGTGAGTGCGGGGGTTTCCAAAGCGTGCTTTGGCCGAACGAACGCGAAGCGGATACCGCCGCTTTGCCGGCGCCCGCAGGACGAGTAAGCGCCGATAAAATAGCCGCTTGCTCCCCGGAACTGGCACCGCGCAGCAAAATCCTTACAATCGTCACCTCTTTAAGCCCCGGTAGCTCAGTTGGGTGAGTGCGGGGGTTTCCAAAGCGTGCTTTGGCCGAACGAACGCGAAGCGGATACCGCCGCTTTGCCGGCGCCCGCAGGGCGAGTAAGCGCCGATAAAATAGCCGCTTGCTCCCCGGAACTGGCACCGCGCAGCAAAATCCTTACAATCGTCATTTCTTTAAGCCCCGGTAGCTCAGTTGGATAGAGCAAGCGCCTCCTAAGCGCTAGGTCGGACGTTCGAATCGTCTCCGGGGCACCACCTTCTTTCCTCTGCATCACTGTTTTATGGCCAGTTAGCATCAGCTGTCTTTTCAGGTTCGCTCTTGCACTCTACCAGACTCTATCGCCAGAACCTGCGATACCAGGATTCACCATGCCACAAGACAACACAACCGTATCGCCATTGAGCCCGCTTCTGGTACTGCTGATGGCGGCCACCACTGGCCTGGTGGTCGCCAGCAACTATTACGCCCAACCACTGTTGCACACCATTTCAGATCAACTCAGCTTGAGCTACGCCAAAGCCGGCATCATTGTCACCACCGCCCAGGCCAGTTATGCGGTGGGGCTGATTCTCTTGGTGCCACTGGGCGACCTGATTGAGCGGCGACGGTTAATCGTGATCATGATGCTGTTGGCCATGCTCGGACTGCTGATCAGCGCCAATGCCCACTCACTGCCAATGCTGCTGGCCGGCACGGCAATCACCGGGGCCTTTTCTGTAGTCGCTCAAGTATTGGTGCCCTTTGCAGCCACTCTAGCGCCAGTGGAAAGCCGCGGCAAAGTCGTGGGCACGGTGATGAGCGGGCTGTTACTGGGGATTCTTCTGGCTCGCACCGTGGCCGGAGCACTGTCTTCCCTGGGAGACTGGCATACCGTGTACTGGGTCGCAGCGGGGTTAATGCTGCTCAATACCTTGGCTCTATGGCGCCAGCTGCCGCGCTACCACCAGCCCTCGTCTCACCACTATGGCCAGCTGATCGCCTCCATCGTAGGTTTATTCGTGCGCCACAAGGTGTTCCGTCAGCGCTCCATCATCGGGTTTCTGGCCTTTGCCATGTTTAGTGTGTTGTGGACATCACTGGCCTTTATGCTGTCTTCCGAGCCTTGGTCATTCAATGATGCCACCATTGGTCTGTTCGGCTTGGCTGGCGCCGCCGGCGCGCTCTCAGCACGCCATACAGGGGTACTGACTGACCGGGGCCACGGCCAGCGGCTGACAATCATCGGCACTGTGGTTTTGCTGCTTTCCTGGGGGCTACTTGGGCTCGGCGGCACATCGCTCATCGCCCTGCTGGCAGGCATTGTGCTTTTAGACTTGGCGCTGCAGGCGGTTCACATCACAAATATGAACATGGTTTTGTCGCTGGATGAAGACGCCCGCAACCGGCTCAACTCCGGCTACATGTTTCTCTACTTTCTGGGGGGTGCTCTAGGCTCGCTGGCGTCTGCGGCTGCTTACGACCACTACGACTGGAGAGGCGTGGTGCTACTGGGGGCCGGATTGTCGGCAATGGCCCTGCTGTATAGCGGCCTGATGCTGATCAACCGAGAAAGCCAACGGCTCGACCACCCGCAATCTTGACCGAGTTTTACATCTCAATGATTTACCGTTTCTGCCAAGTCCTCTAAATTAAGAAACCGAGAACCGCTGAAAATTCACGTTGGATAAAAAAGGAATTTCGATGAAATTACTGGGACTGCTACAACTGGCCGTGGCGATCTACGCCATCGTAATGATTATCCAATCCTCCGCTGAAACTGGCGCCAAGATACTGTGGGTATTACTGGTATTGATTGTGCCGCTGATTGGCCTAATTATCTGGGCACTCATGGGGCCAGGCTCCCCCCTGAAGCGTTAGCTTTTGTTTCGCGGGGTGGCCGCGGCGGCCACCCCGCGATTCTCGACCGATTGCAGCCAGGCACCCAGTGTCTGAGGGTAGCCGTGAGGTAATCCCGTGGATGCCGTGATGCTCCTGATAACAGACTCCCGCACAGCCGCATCAGGTTTTTACTGGCCACGAGGAATTGCGACTCAGATAACTAATTTGATAACCAGTTTCCAGCCCCATGCAGGCATATACATCCCCACCGCGTCATAGTCATCCAGCAAAGCACCAGTGACGTTAACACCATTGACCCGCTACTTTTCCGCCCCGCTAAAGGTTTTCAGCCGTGCCGTAATGCCTGTCATTCTGACCGAATGACCTCGACATCCTCCCACTCAGTAACCCGCCCCCATTCTCCATCACCCGCAAACGCGAGCAGGCTCACGACCATCAACACCAGCATGAGAGCCATGCTTCTCTTCAATCGGGACGGTCGCGATCAAGACCCCACAATGGTGGCATTTTGCTGTAAGCGCCTACTAATACCCTTTACAAATAGGGCTCCAGCATATGCGCCAGTGCATTACGGACCCGTCGCCAGGGTGCGACCTGCTGAAAACCCGCTTGGTCGAACCGCTGAGACAAAGCAATACGTTCATCCAGCATTTCATCAATCTGCCCTGCGAACGCCTCCCCGTAGCACTCCAGGTCAAACTCAAAATTCAATCGCAGGCTGCGCGCATCCCAGTTTCCCGAACCCAACATGACCCAGTGGCGGTCCACCGTCATCACCTTGCTGTGGTCGAATGGCGGCGGTGACAGGTACAGCTCCGCGCCTTCCGATACCAACCAGCGCAAAGCATGCAGGCTGGCCCAGTGCACCAGCCGCAGATTATTCTTGCGGGGGATCACAATCTCCACCTGCACCCCTTTAAGCAGCGCCAGTTGCAATGTGGCCAGCAGAGTCAGGTCCGGCACAAAATACGGGGTAACAATGCGAATTCGGGATTCAGCGCTGCCAATGGCCGCGAGCAACGTCATGCGACGTTTATCGAAATCCGCATCCGGCCCAGCACTGATACCCCGGGACTGCACTGCGCCCAGCCAAGCTGGGCCGCAATAACAGGTGTCCAGCAATTCACCACTAGTGAAATACCAATCAGCGGCAAAAGTGCGCAGTAACTGCCCTACTACTGGGCCTTCAATACGGGCATGCAAATCCGTGATCTTCGGCGGCTGCTGTATATAGCCCGCCCGAATATTCATCCCCCCGGTAAACCCATAGCAACGGTCCACCACCATAAATTTGCGATGATTGCGCAGATTCAGGTACGGCATGCGCCACGGCGCCAGGGAATACAGAAAACGCTCCACGGGCACCTTGCCACGGCGCAAGCGCCAGACCACCGAAGGCAAGGAATACAGGGCGCCGGCGCCGTCCACCAACACCCGCACCTTGACCCCGCGCGCCACCGCCGCCGAAAGCGCATCCGCCAGCGGCTTGCCGGCAGCATCATTGCCGAAAATGTAGGTGGCCAGATAAATGCTTTCCGTGGCGCTATCGATGGCATCCAACATTGCCTGATAAGCGATGGGCGCGTTCAGCAAGGTAATATCATTGCCATCCGTAAGCGGCAGATGTGTCAACCGCCCTACCAGACGACTAAGGACCTTCAGGTATTTGAGATCCGGCTCAGGTTCGGCGGCGATACGCCAGCCATCGTTACTGTCGATCAAACCACCGGTTAGCTGACGAGCCCGCCGACGAATACGATTGACCCCCAGCATGTAATACAGCACTGCACCCAGCACCGGCACCAGCCAGACCAAACCGGTCCACGCCGCCACGGCCCGAGCATCGCGCTTGTTCTGAGCAACATGCACGGTCACTGTTACCGCCAACCCGATACTAATGACTGCAGCCACGTAGGGCCAATAGGGTTCCAGCATCCTCAATAATGCATCAATCTCAGCGGTCCAGTAATTGGCATCCAAAGGCATCAAATTCCGTCCCTGAAGCGGGTATCGGCCCAACGATAGCATAACCGGCCAGGCCCGAGGCGGCGGGACTTTGCGCTTTGCCCGTCGCTTCCCTAGAATACGCCCTCTTTTGGAGCACCGGTCAGCTGGCGCCAGTTAAACAGCGCACAGCAAATGGCCACTCTCCTCCCCCGATATGGCTGGGGGGCGATCCGTTCCAAGTCCTCTGCGTCGCCACGCCGACGCACGTTAAACAGGCTAACAAGTCCCAGCTTAGCGCCAGCCGCCGCTGGCCATCAGTAACCACGATTAATCCTGCTGGTTTAGGCAACCAGTGTACCGGTGTTGACGGCGTTTACGTCATGCCGGCGCATGATGAGGAGCAATACCATGCCCGAAACCAATACGGTTATTCCGCTGCATCAGGACATCCGAGAAAGCGCCGACACGTTGGCACAGACTTTCGACCATGCCTACGACGAACCCCGTCGCTTCAAGGTCTACACCGCACGCCAGCTGGACAAGATCGAACAACTCACCCACTTGGACGATGAGACCCGCTTTGCCATGGACGTGGTGGCCAATGTTCTGCCGTTTCGGGTCAACGAATATGTGATCAACGAACTGATCAACTGGGATAATGTGCCCAATGATCCCATCTACCAGCTCACCTTTCCCCAGAAAGGCATGCTGGCCCCGGAACACTTCGACAAGGTCGCCGATGCCATGCGTGGCGGCGACAAAACCGCCATTAAAACCGCTATCGCCGAAGTGCGTGAAGCGCTGAACCCGCACCCTGCCGGGCAGATGGAACACAACATCCCGGAAGTGGACGGCGAGAAGATCGAAGGCATCCAACACAAATACAACGAGACTGTGCTGTTTTTCCCCAGCCAGGGTCAGGTCTGCCACAGCTACTGCACCTTCTGTTTCCGTTGGGCCCAGTTCATCGGCGACAACGACCTGAAAATCGCCACCAAGGAAGCCGGCCAGCTGAAGAAATACATTCAGGCCCACCCGGAAATTTCCGATGTACTGATTACCGGCGGTGATCCGCTGGTGATGAAGACCAAGAACCTGCGGGCTCATATCGAGCCGCTGCTGGAACTGGAACAGATCCGCACCATCCGTATCGGCTCCAAGGCACTCACCTTCTGGCCCCAGCGCGTGGTCTCCGATGCCGACGCCAGGGATCTGCTACACCTGTTCGAAGAAGTGATCGCCAGCGGCAAGCATCTGGCGCTGATGGCCCACTACAACCACTGGCAGGAACTGGAAACCAACATCGCCCGTGAAGCGGTGAAACGGGTCCGCGCAACAGGCGCCGTGATCCGTGCCCAGGGGCCGCTGCTGGCGCACATTAATGACAACGCCGACGACTGGGCGCGCCTGTGGCAAACCCAGGTCGAACTGGGCATCATTCCTTATTACATGTTCGTAGAGCGAGACACCGGCGCCCGCCATTACTTTGAAGTGCCGCTGGCCAAGGCCTGGAACATCTATCGCGATGCCATGAAACAGGTCTCCGGCATCGCTCGCACCGCGCGCGGCCCCAGCATGTCCAGCCACCCGGGCAAGGTGGAAATCCAGGGCGTTACCGAAATCAACGGCGAGAAAGTTTTCGCCCTGCGTTTCATTCAAGGCCGCAACCACGATTGGGTCCAGCGCCCTTTCTTCGCCAAATACAACGAAGAAGCCACTTGGCTCAACCATCTGGAACCGGCCTTCGGCGAAGAGAAATTCTTCTTTGAAGATGAGCTGGCAGAAATGGAAAGCTAACAACAACGGACAGCCAGTATGAAAACGCCCCGCCCATGCGGGGCGTTTTCATTTTGCCAACAACCTAAAGCCTGAAGAGAATGAAACTCGCATTATTCCAGCATTCGATTATTTAAATGCTCTCGCGTGTAAGGAGCGGCTCTTTTGTGGCACCAAGCCGCGCTCTCCCTTAATCTAACTCCTTTCGCATACACACAAGTCAGGCAAGGAATATCCATGCAAAACGGGCTGATGGTGCTGCACGGCAACCGTCTGGAAACCCTCACCGAGCTGGTGGCCGACTGGTTGCAGCGCGAACCACTGTCACCGCTGGAAACGGAAACCTTTCTGGTGCAGTCCAACGGCATGGCGCAGTGGCTGAAACTGCAGCTGGCGGATGCACTCGGCATCAGCGCCGGTTTCCAGTTCCAGATGCCAGCCCGATTCCTGTGGGGGGCCTATCGCACCGTGCTGGGTGAAGACCAGGTACCGCGCACATCCCCGTTCGACAAATCCCGCCTGCTGTGGCGGTTGTACCGGTTGCTGCCCACCCTGCTCAATAGCGAACACTTCGGCCCGCTACGCCACTTTCTTGCCGACGATGTGGATGGCCGCAAACGCCACCAACTGGCCGAGCGACTGGCGGATTTGTTCGATGCCTATCAAATGTACCGGGCAGATTGGTTGGACGACTGGGAAAACGGCAACGACCGCCTGCGTAAAGCCCAGGATCGGGATACCTTCGATGAATTTCCCACCAGTCAGTTATGGCAGGCTCATCTATGGCGTGCCCTGCTGGCAGACATGGATTCCAGTAAACGGGGCCTCAGCCGCAGCGCCATTCACCGGGATTTCATCGCCGCGCTCACTCTGCAAAAGGAACAAGGCACGTCACCTGCGGGCCTGCCACGCCGGCTGATTATCTTCGGCATCAGCGCTCTGCCCCAGCAGGCTCTGGAAGCGCTGGCCGCGCTTAGCCAGCATTGCCAAATACTGATGCTGGTACAAAACCCCTGTCAGCATTACTGGGCGGATATCGTCGAAGATAAACAACTGCTGCGCCGCCAACTGGACAACCGCAAGCGGCATGTGACCACCATGCCGGAAAACCGGGTTAATCCATTATTGGCCGCCTGGGGCAAACAGGGGCGGGACTTTATCGGCCTGCTCTACGATCACGACGATCCGGACAGCTATCGCAGCGTCTTTCTCAATCAGATTGACCTGTTTGAAGCCATCGAGCCACAGAGTGTGCTGCAACAATTGCAGCAGGATATTCTCGACCTGGAACCCCTGCCCGAACCGGATCAACGTCCGCCACTGAGAGCCGGTAGCGCGTCACCCGCTGATGGCTCACTCAGTTTTCGCATCGCCCACAGTGCTCAACGGGAAGTGGAAATTCTTCAGGACGCATTGCTGGATCGCTTCAGCACCGACCCCACCCTGCAGCCCCGCGACGTGATCGTGATGGTGCCGGATATCGAGGTCTACGCCCCGCACATTGAGGCCGTATTCGGCCGGCTGGAACGGGACGATCCGCGCTATCTGCCCTACACCCTCAGCGACCGCAGCGCCGGTGCGGCCTCGCCGTTGGCACAGGCCGTGGAGTCCCTGCTACACCTGCCACAATGGCGCTTCACCGCCACCAACATTCTCGACCTGCTGGATGTACCCGCCGTACGCGAACGCTTCGGCATCGACGAAAGCGATCTGCCACAACTGGCCCGCTGGATCGATCAGGCGCGGATTCGCTGGGGGCTCAACAGCCCGCAACGCAAAACCCTGGACGTCCCTGGCTTCGAACAAAACAGCTGGGCCTTCGGCCTGAAACGGATGCTGGCCGGCTACCTGCTCGGCGACGGCCCAGCCTGGATGGGCATCGAACCCCTGAACGAAGTCGCTGGCCTGGGCGCCGAACTGGCCGGCCGATTATCCAGACTGCTCGACACCCTGGAATATCACTGGCAACAATCGCGCGAGGACACCAGCGCCCGGCACTGGCAACAACGGTTTACCGCCCTTTTCGATGATCTTTTCAACCCCGTGAACGAAGCGGACCAAACCCTGGATGCAAGCCTGCGCGATGCCCTTAACGACTGGCTGGCCGCTTGCGCCGAAGCCGACTTCGACAGCCTCCTGCCTCTCACCGTGGCCCGCCGCCCCCTGCTCGATGCCCTCAAGGCCGAGAGCATGTCACAGCGCTTCATGGCCGGGCGTATTAACATCTGCACCCTGATGCCCATGCGCGCCATTCCCTTTCGCCATGTCTGTCTGCTGGGAATGAAAGACGGCGACTACCCGCGCCAACAGCAACCCATGGATTTTGATTTAATGCGGCAATGGGGTAACTACCGCCCAGGGGATCGTTCCCGCCGCGACGACGACCGCTACCTGTTTCTGGAAGCCCTGCTCAGTGCCCGCGACAGCCTCTACATTAGCTGGACAGGCCGCAACGTCCGCGACAACAGTGAACGCCCGCCCTCGGTACTGGTGGCACAACTACGCGATCACATTAATCAACGTTGGCACACCGATCAGGGCGAACCGGTGGACGCCCTCACCGTGTCGCATCCGCTGCAACCGTTCAGCGCCCGTTATTTTTATTCGGCCAACGACGCCAGTGCAGCCAACAACGCCGACGCCCACATCCTGCACACCTACGCCAACGAATGGCGCGCCCTCCACGAGGAGCAAACGCACAGGGTCGACAATGATCAGCCCTTGCCGCCACTGGAAAATAACGAGCCCATTTCCTGCGCCGCCCTGGGGCGTTTTCTCAAACAACCCGTGGCCCATTTTTTCGAGCAGCGCTTAAAGGCGCGCCTGAAACAACAGCGCCAAGTGCTGGATGACAGCGAACCGTTTTCATTCGATGGACTGCAACGTTTCCAGTTACAGGATCAGTTGCTTAATGAAGCGTTGCGCGCCGGCCCGGAACATGCCAATGACGCCATGCGCGTAGCCATGGACCGTCTCGCTGGCAGCGGCGACCTACCCCTGGCGCCCTTTGACGAGGGCAACCGCGACAGCCTGTTGTTGCCGCTCGCGCAGCCACTGGAACACTACTTTACGCTGCTGGCCGACAGCGGAACCTTGCAACCGCAGCAGGAAATTCGCCTCACCGCCGGCCCCTTACAAATCGAAGATTGGCTCACCGATTTGCGTGGCTCTAGCGCCAACGCCCAACGGTTGGTGCTGCACACCGGCAAGCTAAAAGAGCGATTCGACAAACTGACTCGGGACTGGGCCTTGCACCTGGCCGCCTGCGCCGCCGGGCTGCCGTTGACCACGCATATTCAAGGTCAGGACGGGCGCTTTAGCCTGCCCCATATTCATCGCAGCGACGCCCAGCAATGCCTGGATCAGCTAGGTTATGCTTGGCAGAAGGCGTTATGCGAACCCCTGCCCGTGGCCTGCGCCACCGCCTTCGCCTGGCTAAAAGGGGAAGAAAAAGACAACGGTGAGAACGAAGCACGCAAGGTATTTGAGTCCGGTTTTATGCATACCGGCGAACAGGAAAAAGAACCGGCCATTGCCCGCGCCTGGGCCGACTTCGACACCTTACTGGCCGCCTCCCATGGCGATGCCAACGCCTTCGAATACTGGACTGAACAACTCTATGCCCCGCTCTACCTGCATGCCCAGTGGCTCGAACCGGGGGATGACGCATGAACATTGAGCGTCCGCTTCCGATTACCTTTCCGCTGCACGGCACCCGGCTGATCGAAGCCAGTGCAGGCACCGGCAAAACCTTTACCTTGGCCGCTCTTTATCTGCGCTTGGTACTGGGCCATGGAGGCGAAAACGGGTTTTCACGTCCGCTGCTGCCGCCGGAAATTCTGGTGGTCACATTCACCGAAGCCGCCACCGAAGAACTACGCGAACGCATCCGCGACCGCTTGGCTGATGCCGCGCGCATTTTTGCCGACCCCCACGCTGAAGCCGACGATCCAGTGCTGGCGGCACTGCTTAGCGATTACAGTGAAAACGAACAACGCACCAGCTGCGCCCAGCGCCTGGATGCCGCCGCCCAGTGGATGGACGAAGCCGCCATCTACACCATCCACGGCTTCTGCAACCGCATGCTCAAACAGCACGCCTTCGACTCGGGCAGCCTGTTCAGCCTGGAATTGCAGGAAGACGCCAGCGAAGAGCAGCAACTGGCTGCTCGAGATTACTGGCGCTCGGTGATTAGCCAATTTCCAGTAAGCGCGGCCAATGCCCTGCAAAGCCAGAACTTGGGCAACCCGGACGCCTTGCTGGGAGCCTGTCGGCCGTTACTGGGATTGAAAGAAGCCGACCCGTCAGCGTTACCGCAAAGCGTGGCTCACTGGCTGAACCAAACCGGCCCGCAAGAGGAACGGGACCAGCAGGCCCGCCAGCAACTGGCCCACGAACTGCCGGACTTTCTTGAATGGGTACGCGCCGCTCGCGACAACAAATGGCTAAACGGCAATAGCTACCGCACCACCAGCCTGCCCGGCATGCTGCATACGCTGCAGCGCTATGCCAATGGCGAACGGCTCAACGGCAAGGCCTATGACACCCTGGCCAAGTTTTCCCACGAAGGCATGAAGCTCACCAAGGCTGGTCAAGAGCACCGCCCGAGCTTTGCCTTTTGCCCACAACTGGATGCGGTAATGGAAGGCCGGGCGAACACCGCACTGCCCCGCACCGAGCTGCTCACCCATGCCGCCGCCTGGATCGACCAGCGCGTGGATCAAGTACGCCGGCAAACGGCCACCATGGGCTTCGACGATATGCTCAGCCGCCTGCACGACGCCTTGAAGGGCGGTAATGGCGAACGGCTTGCCCAGGTCATCCGCGATCAATTTCCGGTGGCATTGATCGACGAATTTCAGGATACCGACCCGACCCAGTACGGCATTTTTTCCGCCCTTTATGAAGGGCAGCAAAGCACCGGCTGGTTTATGATCGGCGACCCCAAGCAAGCCATCTATGCCTTCCGGGGCGCCGACGTTTTCACCTACCTGAAAGCGCGCCAGGCCACCGAAGGCAACCACTACACGCTGGACACCAACTTCCGCTCTTCTCGCACCATGGTGAAGGCGGTGAACCATCTATTCCACTACAGCCAGAGCACCTTTGGCGATGTGTTCATGATGGACAACGCCATCCCCTTCAAAGCCGTGAAAGCCAATGGCCGCAAGGATGTTCTGTTGATCGACAAGACAGAACAATCCGGCATTACCCTGTGGGTAGACGACAAGGAAAAACCCGTCAGTGCCGGCCAGTACCGTGACGAACAGGCCGCACGCTGCGCCAGTGAAATTACGCACCTGCTTAATGGTGCGGTCAACGGCGTTACCGGATTTCAGACAGGCGACACCTTCCGGCCCTTGCACCCCAACGACATCGCCATTCTGGTGCGCGACCGCACCGAAGCCAAAGCCATCCGCGATGCGTTAATGCAACGCAATGTGCGCAGCGTTTATCTGTCCGATCAGGATTCCGTTTTCGCCCAGCCCGAAGCCCATGATCTGCTGCTGATTCTGCACGCCTGCGCGGCCCCGGAATCCGACACTCGAGTACGCAGTGCCCTTGCCTGCGCCGTGCTGGATCTGGCCTACGCGGAGCTGGATGCCCTCAACCAGGATGAAGTGCGCTGGGAAGAAACCGTAGAGCAGTTCCACGGCTACCGGCAGCAATGGCAAAACCAGGGCGTGCTGCCCATGTTGCGCAGCCTGCTGATGGATTTCCATGTGCCCGCCCGGCTTAGCCAAAACCTGGACGGTGAGCGTGCCCTGACTAACCTGCTGCACCTGGCCGAACTGTTACAGCAAGCCGCTAGCCAATTGGATGGCGAGCAATCCTTGATTCGTTATCTGGAAGACACCGTAGAAAGTACGGTCGAAGCAGGCCGTGGCAGCAGCAAGGAAAGCATCCTGCGCTTGGAAAGTGACAACGACCGGGTAAAGGTCATCACCATTCACAAATCTAAAGGGCTGGAATACCCGCTGGTGTATCTGCCTTTTATTTGTAGCTTCCGCCCGGCGGACAAAAGCAAACCACCCCTGCGTTACCACGAGAACGATCATCTCAATGTATCGCTGGAACCGGACGACACAATACAAGGCAAGGCGGATCACGAGCGCCTCGCCGAAGACATGCGCCTGCTCTATGTGGCACTGACCCGCGCCTGCCACCGCTGCACGCTGGGGCTGGCCCCCTATATCAAAGGCCGGGGTAAACAGAACCAATTGGAAAAAAGCGCCATCGGCCGGTTACTGTTCGGCAACGGCGTGGCCAACGATGGCTTGAGCGCCGCCCTTGCCCCCGTCGCAAACGATGCCGTCAACATCATTAAGGCACCGCACAGCAACACCGAATCGTATCAGCCTCAAGCGCAATCACAGACCCTGCGCCCGCCCTTGATACCTGCGCCCCGCCAACGGCAACCCTGGTGGATTGCCAGCTACAGCGCGCTCAAACAGGTGCAGGAAACCTTGGCACCCGCGGACCCGCGCGGGGATCAATTGGCAGAACAACAGGACGAACAACCCGTCGCGGATGTGGAACCGTTGGCCGATACCATCCACGCTTTCCCACGCGGTGCAGCGCCGGGCACCCTGCTGCATGATGTGCTTGAGCAGGCCGCCAACCAGCGCTTCCAACAAACCCTGGCCGACCCCATGGACTTTGAAACCAGCGTGGAAGAAAAACTCCAGGCCCGGGGCTGGCAGGATTACACCGACGTCATCCGCCATTGGTGGAAGCAGGCGGTCACCACTGCGCTGCCATTAAGCGAAGGAACCGTCTCTCTCGATACCCTGCACACCTATGTGCCTGAGCTGGAATTCCTGTTTCCTGCCCATCGAGTCAACGTGGCCGACATGGACACCCTGATCCGCCAGCACGTTCACCCACAACATATTGCCCCGCACTACCCGCGCCCAAAACTGGAAGCCGACACCCTCAATGGCATGCTCAAGGGCTTTATCGACCTGGTGTTCGAACACGAGGGCAAATACTACGTGCTCGACTACAAATCCAACTGGCTGGGCGTAGACGACAGCGCCTATACCCTGGATGCCATGACCGCCGCGGTGCTGGAAAAACGCTACGAAGTGCAATACGTGCTTTATTTGCTGGCCCTGCATCGCCTGCTAAAAAGCCGCCTACCGAATTACCACCCGGACCAGCACCTGGGCGGCGCGGTTTATGTTTTTCTGCGTGGTTTACAAGGCCCGGCGGCGGGTACCGTATTCGATCGACCGGATAGCGAACTGATCGAAGCGCTGGATGTCATGTTTGGGGGTGAGGAATGAGGGAAAAGTTGAAAGTTCAACGTTCAGAAATGCGAACGCGCTCTGCTGTCACTGCAATGCCGTGCCCGCGCACCACACACAAATCGCAACATAGAGCCTGCTCGACAGGCTCGAGCCCTTCTCTCGTTCCAACGATCAACGTTCAACCTCCCACCGGGTTGGAGGCATCCTATGCAAGCTGACCTGTTCTCCGCCCTCACCTGGGAAGACGCGCTAATCCTGCTGCGCGACAACAATTTGCTGCGCGATCTGGACGTGGCCATTGCCCGTTTCCTGAAACAACAATGCCCGCAAGCAAGCTACGAGGTGTTATTACTCGCCGCCTTCACCAGCAACCAGCAAGCCAGTGGCCACCTGTGTCTGGATCTAAAAAACCGCGCGTTAGCCACCCAGCTTTGGGGCAGCAACCCGCCGCCGGAGCTGGTCGCCCTGTTACCCGGCGAGCCCAATAACTGGCTCCATGAACTGCAGCAAAGCACCTTGGTCAGCCAAAACGGCAGCACACCATTGGTACTGGACGGCAGCCGCCTTTACCTGCGCCGCAACTGGGCCCGGGAAGTGGCCGTGGCCGACGCCATCGAGCAAAAACTGGCCACCGTCAATCCACTGCCTGAAGCCCCCCTGCGCGAAGCCCTGGCCAAATTATTTCCCGGTTCCGACAACCAGACCGACTGGCAACAGGTGGCTTGTGCTTTGGCCAGCCGCAGCGGGATCAGCATCATTACCGGCGGCCCCGGCACCGGCAAAACCACCACAGTGGTACGCCTGTTAGGCCTGCTGCAAAGCCTGGCAATGGCCGATAACCAGCGCCTGCGTATTCGTCTCGCCGCTCCCACCGGCAAGGCTGCGGCACGGCTCACCGAATCCATCGGTGAGCAGGTAGGAAAACTCCACGTGGACGCCACCGTACGCGATGCCATTCCCACCGAAGTGACCACACTGCACCGTCTACTCGGCACCCGGCCAGACAGCCGTCACTTTCGCCATCATGGGGATAATCCACTGCACGCAGATCTGGTAGTGGTGGATGAAGCCAGCATGATCGACATGGACATGATGGCTTGCCTGTTGGAAGCCCTGAGCCCACACACCCGGTTGATTCTACTCGGCGATAAGGACCAACTGGCCAGCGTGGAAGCCGGTGCCGTGATGGGTGACTTGTGCCGTCATGCCCACGAAGGTCGCTACAAGCAACGTACCATCGACTTCGTTAACAATACCTGTGGCGCGGATATCAGTGACTATCAGGAGACAGACCAGAACCCAGGCAACGCCCTGGCGCAACAAACCGCCATGCTGCGCACCAACTGGCGCTCCAAGGACAGCCCCGGCATCGGCGAACTGGCGCGGGCAGTAAACGAAGAAAACCTGCCGCAGGTGCGCAAGAGCTTTCAACACTACCCGGACAGCCTGTATCGCCAACACCTGAGCAGCGATAGCCAGCAACTGGAAACCCTGCTGCTCAACGGCAGTAATGATCACACAGGCCTACGGACACTGTTTAGTGCGGTAGCAACACCGCCTGCACAGCGACACGATTTCGATGATTGGGCCGCCGGCCTGCTCAAACAGCTCACCCACCAGCAACTGCTCAGCGGCCTGCGCAGCGGCCCTTTCGGGGTAGAACAACTCAATCAACGCATCACCCACCACCTACAACAACAGGACCTGGCGCCGGAACGGGAATGGTACCCCGGTCGCCCGGTGATGATGACGCGCAACGATTATCAGCTGGGGTTAATGAATGGCGATGTGGGGCTGACGCTGCCCTTACTTGAGACCAGGAAGGGTACCGCGGAGCTGCTGTTAAGAGTGGCGTTCCAGTTGCCGGACGGGCGCATCAAGTGGGTCTTACCCAGCCGCCTGGACGGGGTAGAAACCGTCTACGCCATGACCGTGCACAAATCCCAAGGCTCGGAATTCAAGCATACCCTGCTGGTATTACCCGATGCCCCCCACCCCCTGCTTACCCGAGAGTTAATCTACACTGCCGTCACCCGGGCTCGGGATCGCTTCACCTTGCTGGAATTCGGCAAATCGGCCGTGCTGGACAGTGCGGTGAAAAAGCGGACTTGGCGGGCATCAGGGTTAGCAGAGAGGTTGAGTTAAAAGTGTAACGTTGAAAAGCGCGAAATAGAGGCCTACCACACGGCGGGCGTGTACCGATGTACCCGCACTGGCCAGAGACATTTTCTCCGGCCAGAGCAAAGGGCCTAATCAGCAGCCGCATGGCAACCGCAATACCCCATTTTTTATGGCAATATTCTTTCGTGTCACGTCCAAATTTTTGCGATATCCAAACATCAAAAAGAAAAAATCAGCCATAAAAATCGTTATGTCACACAGGATTTATTGAAGCATATCCTGCGTGATCACTGACTTACACACTCATGACACCTAAATTATTATCAGGATAATTTTCATAAAAATTATTTTTCTACCCACTGCCCATCCGGCGTTTTCACATACTGGCCTGCTTCCGTTTTATCGATGGCTTTTTGCCCTGCCAGCTTCGCCACCTTATCTAGGGTAATGCCGTTCTTTTTGGCAATTCGCTCATAGGCATCTCTGCGTTTCTGATTGATATCCGCGGCCAATTCCACCGCAGCCGGTGTAGCTTTAACGACTCCCAGATAACCATCCGTTTGTTCACCCACCAGCCCCTGGCTTTTCGCCTCACCTAGGTCCAGCGCAAACGCGGCCATACTCATCAATAGGGCCACCATGGCCAATGCGTATTTTAACATTTTCATAACACCTCCTTAGAACAAGTCGCTATCTTCGCTAAACAACTGATCAATATCCTTTTCCACCTTCAGGCGGATTTCATGATCAATCTTCACATTCAGGTTAATGGTGATGGGTTCTTCCGGTGCTTTCAGGGCCACCGTAGGCGTGCAAGCCGCCAACAGACACCCGGCCAGCAACATCGTGCCCAGCCCGACTTGTTTCATCATTGATTCTCCGTGCGCAGTTGTTCGGTGATTTCATCGCCGATACGCAAGCTACGCATCAGCGCCAACATGTTCTCTTGGTGCGTGTAGTTAAACACCACCGGCAGATTATTTCTCTGTGGGTTTTCGCCTTTGATGGTAATCTTCGCATCCAGCCAACCGGCTTTATTCATCCCCATGCGAGCCTGAAAATCGCTAATCAGCAAGGTACTAAGGCTATCCAGCGCCAGCTTCACCGCCTGATTCGACTCCGCCATGCTTTGTACGCTGGACGAAGCAGGAATGATCAACGACAGCGGCCCCTCGTTAGCCAGCCGCCCCTGCTCGATAACCATAAAATCCTCACCCAGTTGCAGCGGAACATACCCCCCTACTCGCCCGGCCAGCAACACTGGCGACGGGTTCTGCAACGCCGCGACTTGGGCTAGATCAATGCGACTGATCACTACCGGCTGAGGCCGAGCAGAGGGCCAGTCCAGCGACGGAGAGCGCAAATAACCACCGAGCAGATTCGCGCGAAGATCGGTAACATTCCACTGTGACAGGTCACTCTTCACGGTTAACGCCAGGTCGGTCATTGGCGTACCGATATCCAGAGTGTGCACCGTCACCGGCCCCGTGCTGCTGATCTGAATATCACCGTCATGGTATTCACCATGGATCTCAGCCGCAGCACCACGAGCGGTGACGCTGCCCCAGTCCAAGTCTGTCTCGATGAGAGTAATATCGCCACTGGCTTTCAGCGTTTTTCCCCATTGCCAGTGACCACGCCCTTCCAGCTGCCCTTGCCGTGGCGTGACGTCCAAGCCGACGCCCATGGCAGGGGTCAGCGCGCTACGCAGCGCCATCGCCCCTTTCGCCCCCCCGTTACCATCAAGCGTGGCGTTGGCCCACAGGTCACTTTGCCACTCGCTAACCGTTAACCGGCTCTGAATCTGGTCGCCTTCCACCGTCGCGGTTCCCGATATCGGCGGCAAACGCCAGCGTGCCGCCAGCAAGCCCTCGCTGTCGATGGCCAGGTCGCCGCTGATGCCCTGTTCATTGATCCGCAACGGCCCCGTTGCACTCAACGATAAAGGCCGGATCAAGACCTGCCCGATCAAACCTTCAGAGATTGATGCCTGACTCCCCGCCGCCACGCTGACAGTGCCATCCAGCAGCGACCAAGGCGCCTTAACCGTCACCTGCCCACCCTGTTCAAACTGCGGCAAGACGGTGTTTGCCTGCAGGGTGCCGGCCCAACCGGCACCAGACTGGGCAAACGCCAGGCTACCCTCTAGCGGGTAACCGGACAGACTGCCAGCCACGCTAGCCTCGGCACCGTATGGCGCCTGTTGCAAGGTATCCACGGGCGACCGAAAGGTCAGCTGGTCACTCCCTTGTCGTGCGCTCAGCGTGAGTGGAGCCCCCTCCAGGCCGTGGCTACCGACCACGCCTTGCCAGGCCCCTTGCCACTGGTATCCCTGCCATTGGCCATGCAAGGCCACATCGCCAGCCCACTGCCACTCTATCGCTGCCAGCGCATCGTCGTCTGCCAGTGCCCACTGAACCTCACTGGCACCGGTGGTTACTTTCAATCCTTGGTAGCCCAACGCCAACGGCAACGCTGTGACCCCAGAGCGGGCCATGGGTATCTGCAAGGGCTCCTGCCACTGGGCAGTGACTGCTTGCGGCAAAGTCAGGGAGGCGGGCTCAAGCACCAGCAGCCGATCCTGCCAGTAAAATGCCACTTCTCCCTCCAGGCTTTCGCCCTGCAATCGCAGCGTTCCCCGCCCCTGTTCAATCGCCTGAGGGGAGTCTGCGGCAGCTTTTGGTTCACAGTTTTCGGGCGGCGCGCAGTGAGTGGCTGCCTGCAACGTCACGGTGCCAAGCGGGCCTGCCAACGCCAGCGCCACTTTTGCCCGAGCTAATGCCACGCCATTGCCGGAAACACTAAGAGGCTCTGCTGCCGTCAGCTGCCAGTCACTATTCAGCGCTAACGGCTGGGACAGGTCCGCCTCCAACTGCCACTGGGCACCTTGAAACTGAGCCTGCGCCAACAGGTCCGCCCGTTGTGCTTGCGACACTGGCCCGGCCGAATCAAGATCCAGCTGTATTTCCCCAGCGGGTTCGCCCTGCCAAGCCCCTTGGCCACGCCATTGCCAGTGGCCCTGCCAGTCCGGTAATACTGCGTTTAACGCTCCCTCACCGCTGGCCTCCCAAGCCCCGCTGGCTCGCTGATACTGCGCCTGTAGCGCCACGTGCGGGGCGGAGGCTTGCAGCTGCCAATGCTGCGCCTGCTGGTGGAGTGTCAGCATCATTACCGGAAGGGGATAGTCAATAACGCCGGCCAAATCCAGTTCGACAACGTCCAGATGGAAAGGAGGCGCCCAGGGAAGCCCGTCAGCAAAGGGGCTAGCCGACGTCTGCGCAGAATCACTTTTCGCACAGTGATATAACGCTAGCGTCTGCTGCGTCACGTTCAGCGGCCAAACACTCTCAATGCTCAGGTCGGTACCTTGTGCGGCCACACAGTCGTCGCGCACAACACGCCACTGGCCCAGCGTCAGGCCGTGCTGCCACCCCGGCTCACTGACGCGTATTCCTGCGCTATAGGCCCAGCCTACCGCCACCAGAATCAGCAGCAATACGATAACCAGCAATAACAACAAGCCAGCGCCTAGTGGGCGAAGCATGCGTGAGGAGAGTCGAACCATAATGGTTAGAGGGCCGCCAGCGTAATTGGTTCGATGGTGGCGCTTTCCTGCCGATTTACAAACTTGAATGCAATGTAACTCAACAGCATCGCCTGCAGGCTGTTGGCGATCACCTCGCCGCCAAGGGTTGTGCGCTTAGCCCCAATACTATTAGCAGCATCAATGTGCCTTGTAACCGGGAGTGATAAAGACGCCTTCGCCCTTTTCAGGCAAATCGGGGAAATCGAAAATAGCGCAGAAAGCCCACGAGATTTTCAAAAGCACGCATTAAGAATGGCTTGGCAAGGTTAATAGCCCGCAGGGCCCAGCCCCAAGCAACCGGCAATACTCCCCCGCTCAGCTGGTTTATACTGCCGTTTCATTCAATACAAACGATACGGCGCCCCATGAGCATCAACTGGTTCCCCGGCCACATGAACAAGGCCATCCGCGAAATTCGCGACATTCTCCCCAAGGTGGACCTGGTCATCGAAGTGGTAGACGCCCGCTTACCCTATAGCAGTGCCAACCCGGTAATCGAACAATTTCGCGCCGACAAGCCCTGCCTGAAACTGCTCAGCAAAAGCGACCTGGCCGATCCCGCCATTACTCAACAATGGCTGGCTCATCTTGAACAAGATCCAACCGTCCGCGCCCTGGCCATCACCACCGAAAAGCCGGAACAGATCCGCAAGCTGCTAGACACCGCCCTGAAAATGGCTGGTAAACGCGAAGACCGGGCCACCAGCGTCACCGCCCTGATCACCGGCATTCCCAACGTGGGCAAATCCACCCTGATCAACAATCTGGCCAGCCGTATCATTGCCAAGGCAGGTAACGAGCCCGCCGTCACCCAGCGCCAACAGCGCATCGACCTGCGCAACGGCCTTATCCTGATCGACTCCCCCGGCATCCTTTGGCCTAAAATCGAAAATCCGGACAGCGGCTACCGCCTGGCCCTCTCCGGCGCCATCAAAGCCACCGCCATGCAAGAAGACGACGTGGCCTTGTTTGCCGCCGAGTATTTCATGCAAGCCTATCCAGAATTAATGAAGGAGCGTTTCAAACTCGACACGCTGCCCGATGAAGGCGTGCCGTTTCTGGAAACCATCGGCAAGCAACGCGGCTGTATCGGCAAAGGCGGCCACGTGGACTTCGACCGCACCGCCGCCCTGCTCATCAACGAATACCGCAGCGGCAAACTCGGCCCCATCACCCTGGAAACCCCGGCCATGGCCGAGAAAGAGCATGTGAAAGTGGCGGAGATACGCAGGCTAAAAGAAGAGGAAAAAGAGGCGAAGAAGAAAGCCAGGAAGGCGGCTTATAAGGCGAAGGGGCAGCACCGGAAGTAACTAAATTACCTGCCTATCTTCGCCTCCCACCAGCAAAACCAGCCCCTTCATGGGCCTGATCATTAAGCAGTTCGTATTCAGCAAGGCGCCGAGCCCTGTGTCAATCGACGAACTCAACACCCGCGTGCTGGTTATCCAGCTGTGCGCTGATGCCGCCGGAATAAACGTTCCAGACCAGATTTCTCAGGCGCTGTCTCTAATCAGGTCTGTCTCAGTTTCGGTGGAGTGGACAACACCCAGCCATTGAGAAACAACATGCCATTGCCGGATATGTTAGCGAAACCATGAAGGGGACCACGGTGATCTGTCGTGGAGTAAGACGATTCCTGACTTACATATTTACAAAATCACGAGATTAATCTTGTAGGGGGTTTTGGTTTTCTACATTCGGCCCGGGCACAAAAAAGCCCGACTGTTTCCAGTCAGGCTTTTTTGTATCTCGATTGGTCGGGACGGGAGGATTCGAACCTCCTACCCCTTGCACCCCATAAGTGTAAAGCACTGTCCGCCTACGTCCACAGAAATCCACTTTATCTTTATTTTCAATTAGTTATAGAAACGCGATTAATTGTATTGTCCTACAAAGTCCACTAAAATCCGCCGGAAGCGATTGAGAAACGGCAACCGAACGGCAACCAGAGCGAAACGACAGTACCATTATGTCCAAAATCCTCACCGACAAGCAGCTTGCCATTAAGGTTGAAAAAGTTGCCTGGATCACTGAAGCCTCCCCTCGTGGTCACGGACGTCTATCGGTCCGCCTCCGCCCAACCGGCGGACCACTATTCTACTTTCGCTATTCCGACGAGGACGGCAAACGCCAATACATTCCTCTGGGGGCCTACTCCCGCACAGGGACTAACGGTTTAACCCTGAAAACGGCCCGCGCCAAAGCCAACGAACTCTCCCAGCTGTATCTCACAGGAATCAAGAACCTCACTGAACACCTCGATGCTGAACGCGATGCTGAGAAGGCGATTCGTGAAGCGGAAGTTCGCCGCCTGGAGCAAGAAGCGGCACAAAAAGCGGCCGAGGCCGCTGCACTGGCTTCTCGACAGACCGTTTCCCAGCTCTTCGAGCGCTGGATGGAGATTGACGTGTCGCACCGGAAGGACAAGGGAGCAGAAGTCCGGCGCATGTTCGAGAAAGATGTACTCCCCCTCATTGGCCAGGTCTTCGTCGCAGACATCCGTAAAGGGCATATCACTCAGGTTACCGACGCCATGGCGGCACGGGGAGTCACCCGCATGGTGAAAGTGGTTTTCAGTCTGATGCGACAAATGTTCCGCTTTGCCGTGGATCGGGACATTATTGAATTCGATCCGACAAGCAGCATCCGCAAGGCCAAAATTGGCGGCAAGGAAACGGAAAGAGATCGGGTACTGTCCGAAGACGAAATCTTGCAACTCAAGCAGGCCATACCCAACGCCAATTTGCTGTTCAGCACGCAGTACGCCATCTGGATAGCCCTATCTACATGCTGCCGCATCGGGGAGCTACTCGCGGCTCGTTGGGAGCACCTGGACTTTGATAAGGACACCTGGCTCATTCCCAGAGAGAACAGCAAGAACGGCAAGCCTCACAACATCCATTTATCCCCGTTTAGCAAACACTATTTCCTGAAGTTACGGGAAATCCATGGCAACACCCCGTGGTGCTACCCCAATAGAGAAGGCACCGGGGCTCTGTGCTCGAAAACGGTCACAAAGCAGCTGTCTGACCGCCAGCGTCCCTCCAGCCAGGGCACCATGAGCAACCGCAGCAGCAAAGCACAATCCTTGATTCTGCCGGGTGGGAAATGGACGCCTCACGATCTACGCCGGACTGGGGCCACCATGATGACGGCACTTGGCGTTATTCCAGAGGTGGCTGAGCGCTGCCTCAATCACACGGAAGAAAATCGCATCAAACGCACCTACCAAAGGCACAGCTACACCAGTGAGTGCATCGATGCCTGGCGTCGACTTGGAGAAAAGCTGGAAGAAATCACGAATCAGCCCACCAGCGAGGAGGCTGACAGCCAATCCTGCTCCTTGCAAATGCCATGATCTGTAGTAATTCAGACTTGATCTGACAGTTACCGGTTTTTGGGTATACGGATTTAATGGTTGATGGGGCACCTTCACCCCATCAATCTGATACCACCCTCAGATGGTTGATAGATCGACTCCGTAGTTGAGTTCCTCTGCGAAGTCCGGCAGTCCGTAACCGATGG